>NZ_JAAHGT010001044.1 GCF_010672385.1 Okeania sp. SIO2F4 | reverse complement strand
GCAAATGATGACGATACTGGAGATGTGGATGAGTCTGAAGTTATATTTAGCACTGAGCAAAAGCTACCTTTAGAAGAACGTCAGCCATTAGAAATTCGAGCTACACAATTAAACTTAAATAAATTACATACAGTTTCTGCCAAAGTTTGAGTTAGAAAATCGCTTGGTTTGAAAGATTCTATTTGAGCAAATAAATCAACTTGCTCCTGAATATGTAAATCAAATTCTTTTTTGAATTTACTTAAAATTTTAAAATCACTATATGCCATTTTTTTACTATCATTTATAAGGAGGAAGGAAGAACCAAGAAGTAAAAAGGGATAAAAATTGAAAAAAAGGGGGAAATGATAAAGATAACTATCTAAAATGAACTGAAGCAGTTATTTTTCAGCATATCCGATCGACATCTTCAGGACTTACGCATTGGGAACGAGTTGTGGGCATTCGAGATTGCTTCGCTGTCGCTCGCAATGACAGAAATAGGTTGTTTTGGGTAAGTCGTGATCTTTTAAAGTAGTATAAAAATGGTATTAAAGCTATTTATTCTGACTCCTGACTCCTATAGCTTTTAGAAATTGGTTTAGAAGTCAAAACCAAGTGTAAACGAGCATGAATCAAACTTAACTCCGCTAACCCCAAATCTAAACTGCCATCCAAAACCACCCCAGTGTTCAAAATTCGGTCTAATAATTCCAAAACAGAAGGACTTTCAGACTTTTCTCCTGGATAATACTCTCCCGACTTGGGCAACAAAGTACCAATTTCACCTAAATCTAAATTCAAATCTTCGGGGTCAATATCAAACACCTCACACAGCTTAATCACCTGTTCTTCTAACTGTCGCAGACTTTCAGCCGCACGGTCTAATTCTTCATCAC
The DNA here is from genome assembly GCF_010672385.1 of Okeania sp. SIO2F4. Taxonomy (GTDB): domain Bacteria; phylum Cyanobacteriota; class Cyanobacteriia; order Cyanobacteriales; family Microcoleaceae; genus Trichodesmium. The sequence continues at coordinate 2,379 of NZ_JAAHGT010001044.1, read as the reverse complement.
TCAGCATTTCTGCATCCATTCGCCGAATTACTTGAGCTTCCATTAATTGCCGTATCAATTCAATAACTGTTAGCAATAAAGGAGCTAACCCTGCTTCAGAGTTACTTTTAGATTTGCCAATAGGAATTATTGAGGGTTCTTCTGAAGAAGGTTCTGGAGACATAAGAAATAAAGTGTGGGGAGTGAGGGGAGTAGGGGAGTGGGGGAGTAATTTCAGTTATCAGTTATCAGTTATCAGTACCTCTCGCGGAAGCAAGAAGCTTTAAATCTGAAATATTCCCTTTTTTATCCCCTTAAAAGGGGAGGCTTTAGACCCAAATTTTTCGGTAATTTTTTCCCCTTGCTAATCATGGAAAACAAAGAAAAAAAATCCTTTTAGCTAGTCCTCATTCTTGATAAAAAGAGGTAATAATTAATTATTAATTATTGACTACCAACGTTGTAAAGCTTGCCATTTAGCAAACCGCCATTGTTGAAGTTCTCTGTGAGAGATAACTTCAGTTTTAGCAATACGCATTCTAGCTCTTTCAACTGCTCGATTATTGCGACCATGAAGACCGCGACAAGACAAACAACCACGAACAGCTTTACTGGTAAGGATATGTTTGCTAGTTTTAATTTTTATTGCTGTATCTATTGCCATGTTTTACCGTTATTGTGACCATTATTGTGACCGTTATTTGAAGAGTGACCATTAGTATGATATTCATATCGATCGCTCCTAAGTGCTTCTATCTCTGATTCTAGAGAAGCAACTCGGTCAAGAAGTTTTTGATTTGCCTCCATCAGAGAATTGCTTTGAGTGCTCAGATAGGGGTCGCTTTCCCACCAATTAATTCCAATTTCTCTAGCTTTATCCACAGAAGAAATTAACAGGCGAATTTTAATGCTGAGAAGTTCTGTCGAACCTACAGAAACAGAAATATCTCCAGCAATCACAATTCCCTTATCCAGAACTCTTTCCAGGATATCTGCTAAACTAGAACCATTGGTTGCCGTGACTAATTTATTGTTAGTATTGGTAGTCATAAATTTACCCAAAACTTCTCTTATAAATATATTAAAGTAATTAGCTAAGTAGGTCAGCGTGAATAAACGTCACTATTTAACAAAACGTTAAAGTAGTTGAAACCCTGGAGATTGCTTCCTTCCGCACGCCGCGACCGTCGCTGCGGACGTACTTGTAAATTTTTTCACCTACCTATCTTAATTATGATTTCTTTGTACGACGACTACTCCGCTTCACAGTTTTCTGTTCAACTTCTACTGGAAATAACTCTTGTAAAACCTCTTGAAGTTTCTGCATAGCTTCTCCCCTGGGTAAAGTAGCTCGCGATATTAATATATCAGCACAAATATCTTGAAAATTAGGGTCTTGACCATTAACTGGAACATTATGGTCGTGACAAACCTTACCAATAATTAGACAAGAACGCAAACCACCTAATTTTTCCTCCCCTATTCTTGTGCGAAAAGTACGCACTAAGTTAACTATGGTTTCAGCTTTTTTTGGCTCGATACCTGTTTGCCGTATGACTATTTCCTGTTCGGTTAGAGCATCAGGTTCTCCCATATTAATAGTAACCACTCGGTCTAATAAAGCATCTTGAGTAGCATGAACTCCACAATATTCCTCAGAGTTGGAAGTTAAAATTACTCTAAACTTAGGGTTAACTTGAATATATTCCGAGCGGTCTTGGTTAGGTGGCAAAACTAACATTTTCTCTTCTAAAACGGAGAGTAAAATATTGTTTACCTCTGGACGAGAGCGATTAAATTCATCATAAACTAGAGTAAAACCTTCTTTACAAGCTAAGGTTAATCTAGAGTCAACCCAATGATGTTTCAGTTCATCCTCAACTTTTAATACAGTATGGATATAATTATCCACAACTTTTTTCCTAGTATATCCAGATTGATTTCCTATTAAATCTGAGGTTTTAAATTCATCATCCCCAAACATTAAAACAATAGGTTGGCGACGTAGATGAGCAAGGTGCAATGCAAGAGTAGTTTTGCCTACTCCTGCGGGACCGCGCAAATGAACTGAGTAGCCAGATTTTAAATAACGCAAAGCGCGTTGAGCTACACGTTCGACACCGGGGGTGCTGACAAATTGTTGGGGTGAGACATTGAGTACAGTAGTCATTATTCAGTTATCAGTTATCAGTTATCAGTACATCTTTAGATGTAGTAGCTCGTCTAGGCGAAAATTATGCATAAAACCTAACCCCCCAACCCCCTTCCCTGCAAGGGAAGGGGGAGTTTCTCCCCTCTCCTTGCAGGAGAGGGGTTGGGGGAGAGGTCTTCCGGGATGTAGGTCGTCTAGGCTAAAATTGTGGGTAAAACCTAACCCCCCAACCCCCTTCCCTGCAAGGA
>NZ_JAAHGT010001043.1 GCF_010672385.1 Okeania sp. SIO2F4 | reverse complement strand
TAATGACAATTGTAATATCAGTTGTAGATTTATTGGAACGTTTTTCTAAAATACTCAAAGAATCTTCAGCAGGAAAAGCTTCATTAATCCAAGGAATTACACCAACGACAGGAATATTAGTTCTTTTTTCTAACCACTGAATACCTGAATCTAGAAGAGATCTCTGTCCTCTAAATTTATTAATTACTATTCCTTTTATTAAATCTCTTTCTTCTGGTTCTAGTAGTTCTAATGTACCAATAACATGGGCAAAAGCACCCCCTCTGTCAATATCAACTACTAAAATTGTAGAGGCATTCAAATACTTAGCCACTCGCATATTGGTTAAATCTCGGTGCTTCAGATTTATTTCTGCAGGACTACCTGCTCCTTCACAAACTATAATGTCAAACTCTTGAGATAAAATTTCTAAAGATTCTTGGATAGCCTGCCAACCAATATTAAAATATTGCTGATAATAATCTACAGCTCCTACTGTACCTAATGCTTTTCCCTTGATAATAACTTGGGAGGTCATATCTCCTTGAGGTTTTAATAAAATTGGATTCATTTCTATTGCAGGAGTCACACCTGCCGCCCAAGCTTGTACTGCTTGAGCATGACCCATTTCCCCTCCAGTAGATGTGACATAGGAGTTCAAAGCCATATTTTGTCCTTTGAAGGGAGCCACTCTCCAACCGCGACGTGATAAAATTCTACAGATGGCTGTAGTGATTAGAGATTTCCCTGCATGAGAAGTAGTTCCCACCACCATAATTGCTTGCATAGCTTTTTTCAATCAGGAAGAATGAATCAGATAGGTATACTCCCTCGACTAAAGTCACGGGGATTAACTCTAGAGTTTCTGTCTCCAAAACCCTATTAAGCAATGGGATAAATTCTCATTACTCCATTCTTATTAGGGAGTTGGGTTTAATTTTGTGGGACGTCCTAAAAACGCCTGTTTATACTTTACTGAGGTTTCAACCCATTATTGTCCTTAATTTTCAGATGATGTTGACTAGACAATTACTATCCAAATTCAGTTGAGACTCTCACCGTTAAACTTTATATAAAAAACTGCATCTCTAAACAGGAAGTCTAAACCAACGACCGATCAAATTATCAAGGCGATCGCCGATACCAGGTTGAGGCCAGTTTCCCTTCCCAGCATATTTTTTAACTAACTGATGACCCAGGGGAGTAAGACGAAAACTATCTGTAATTCCTTGTCCATCAACTTCCCGCCTAAGTACGCCTACCTGGATTAGCCATAAAAGATAATTTTCAGCAGCTAATTCTGATACAACGGAACCTGTGTAGGCATTTTTCAAGCCAGCATCAGAGGCTATTGATTTTAATCCCACACTTTGAGAAGTCATTGTTACAAACAACTTTAGATTAAATGGACTACAACACAGCGCTCTTTCCGCCCTTTTTTCAGTATAAGTAGGGTATTGGAGTGAAATTAAGTTTGGAGATTCTACGGAGGCCATATTAATTTTATATATCAATAAAATTTATATTTTCAAGTTAACAAAAATTATAGTTTAAGATCTCAAATCAAGGATTTTGAGTACATATCATATAAATAATATTTTTGATGTCACCTAAAACACAATAACAAATGACATTACAATAAGCAACATGAGTTAAAACTTTATTTTTTCTAATCATGCAGTCTAGAAAATAATTTGGAACAGATTTAAAATAGAACTTGCGCAGAAACCGGGTTGATCGACGAAATTTCCTGATTTGAACAACAATAATTAGGGCAATAAACCCAGTTTTTTGTTTAGGTGCGTAAGTCTTGTATAGGGCTACGCGCAAGTCAAAAATAAAAAATTAAAAGTTAAAAGTAATCTCTGACTGAGTTTTAGGACTTACCAATGTCCACGCCCTAAATGCGTAGTGCTATAAAAGTAAAAAGTTTTTAAGGATCCCAGAATCTCTTAAAATAATAATCAAGAATATGTCGAAGTAAAGGGCGTGGACATTACTAAATGCTGTTTGCGGAGCATTTCTAGAGGAAAAACTCGGTCAGAGATTACTTCTGTACGTCCCTAATCCGACGGCTCCCCTATCTGACTTACGCGTAACGCGATAATCGGATTTGCATTAGCATTGCCTAGTAAAAAATTTTTTTTGCAGCAGCAGGGACGTTGTATTCAGCGTCCCGATAGCACTTTGTGACTTTTGTCTAAGTTTTAAGGAGAAAAAGCGAATCTATGGCATTATCTGTTGGCACTAAAGCGCCTGAATTCACGGTAAAAGATACTAACGGCAACACTGTTTCCTTATCTGATTTTGCTGGTAAAACAGTAGTTATGTATTTTTATCCTAAAGATGATACTCCTGGTTGTACCAAGGAAGCTCAAAGTTTCCGAGACAACTACGCTGAATATCAAGGCAAAGATATGGTTGTTCTTGGTGTAAGTATGGATGATGAAACTTCCCACAAAGCTTTCACTGAGAAATATGGTTTACCATTCCAACTTTTGGCAGATGTTGATGGTACCATCACTAAAGCTTATGATGTTGAAGGTGGTGGATATTCTAAGCGTGTTACTTATATTATTGATGCCGAAGGAAATATTTCTCATGTTGATGACAAAGTGAAAACGGATAGCCACGCTAAAGATATTTTAGAAGTCATCGGCACAAAATAATGTTTTTCTAATTGTTTAGTATCCAAGAGATTTTTTCATTTTTAAGCTTGGTTACTTAGTAGAGGTTTGCTCTGAAACCTCTATTTTTTTTATGGTTTTACTGATGCCTCTGTATGAATAGATAGCAGAAATCTATAAACCTCCCAGATAAATTTAGTATTCATCATACAATCATACATTTATTGAGCAATGGAATTTTTGACTACTTTATGTCTTTGACAATAAGGAAAATTCATATGTTTATCTCAAAGTTGGCCCTTGACCCGCGCTCTCCTGACAAGGGAGCGTCGCATCGGAAAACCAATCAATGTTGCGGTTTTTCCAATAGTGTGCTTTAATATCTAAAGCCTGCTGGGCTAGCAGTGTCTAAGGGAGCCGTCGGATTGGCGACGTACTGTGGAGCGCGCCTTTAGACCGGAAAGAGGCTCGACCTTGGAGGCTGGTGCATTGTTTCGCTTTCCTACGGAATTCTAACGCAAACGCGACATGAAAAGCGCAGCTCCTCTGCAAGAGGCAGCAGAAAGCCCTAATCCGCGATGGTTAGGAATCCCGCGCTGTTACGCAAGTGCAGCGTCGGGAGGATGTCAATTCCGAATATTATTCTCCATTATGTAA
>NZ_JAAHGT010001042.1 GCF_010672385.1 Okeania sp. SIO2F4 | reverse complement strand
ATAGCCGAGTATATGAAAATGTAACAGCAACAGGTGATGAGAGTCGCATAGTCAATATAAATGATCGTAGTACCTATCCAAATTTACAAGAAAAATTAGGAGACTAAAATATCACGAAAAATCTGCAAAAACTGATAGATTGTAGTGTTTCAATTTGAAATTTGAAACTAGGATGGATCAAAAGAGGAAAATATTAATGGATAATAGGAAACAGGAGAAAAGAGATTAAAATAATTTTTTTTGTTATAATAAATGCCGACTTGATTTGACTATACATCTGGAAATGCTCAAGATTAATTAATATAAATATTTGATCGCGTCCCATGACATTTCAAATATTTAACTAACCTACTAATATAACTAATATATGAAATAGATATAATATTTTAGTTAGTTTATTTATTTTGAGATATGTAGTTTAAGTGCGTCTTAATATCATTTCTACACAAAAAATGGTAACTGTATATAAACCATCTTTTCCGACCACCAGGAGGCAGTATTACTATTGAAATTCTCATAATTTTTCCATTATATTAACCCTCATAGAATTATCTATATCCAAAAATTAATCCTACTCTATTGATATCCAATATCATAACTCAGAGTTTAACTAAAAAAATCAGGTATAAGTCGACATGAAACTTGTATAATTTCGTGTTATAAAACTCATAATCGTGGTGACCAATATGGATATTATCCGATAATCCTAACATAATTAACACCAGAAAAATTAAATCCAAACATTTATAGTTGTGCTGAATTACTTAATTGTGAATATTGCTCTAACTTAGAAATAGGTAATCTCAATGATTATATGTTTAGCCAATAATAAGAGATTGTTTGTAAAATGAATATTAAATCCAGGCGTAGGGTTGGTTAAGTGCCAATAATTATGAACCGGAACCAAAATTTAATTTTCCGCACCCCACCCACCGAAAATTAAGCACTCTAGCCGTCTTAATCTTTACTTTACAAACACTCTCTAAAGTATTTTTTTATTATATAAAACTTCTTTAAAGAGAGGATTAATGAGTTTATTTTCATAATTATTAACTTATCAAAGATAAAATAAACTTTATCCGATAACTATTAATTTCACGTAGTTATAGACAAATTTATAATAATTATTTATACATATTAAGCAAACTTATAAAGCTATTTTAATGACAGTTTATGAGTCTCAAGGTGAATTTAAAATTAATCCTAATCATTAATATATATTAGGAACAACACGATTTAATTTTTATAGCTGAAAGAGAAATAAATTATAAGAAAACTATAAGAGTGATATCTTCTAATTTACATTTTTAATCTATAAAGTTAGAGTTAGTTTGAGGAACATTAAATTAAATTTACTTAGGATTTGCGGAAAAAGTATTTTTGTTTAGGGTAGGAATGATAATTCAGGATGAATTGGAATTACAGAGGAGGTAGTAGAAATAATTTTAGCTCACTTTGTTTGGCCTCAAAAAGATTAAAGCTTTTTATAGATAAAGGCTTTTAGGCTTAATCAGCTAACCCTACTTCATTCCTGAGAGGCAAAGTCTAAAAACCCCATCCACCCAGTTTAACTATCCAACTTATTTAAAGCTTTCAATAATAGTTTAGGAAACATTTTATAATAGTCAATATATTTTTGATTAATATCGGTAGATACCTTCTGAGTAGCCATTTTAATTTCCTTGGGAATCAAGGTTTTATCTATACCTAGGAATTCTAGTACATTTTTTATTTCTTCTTCAAAACAGCTAGTTAAATTTTCATATGTAACTTCGTAATAGTTTAAGTTATTCTCTTTAAAAAAAATTTTCCACCGTCGATTTTGATCCTGAAACTTTTGTTCCCATTTATAAATCGAAAGAGGTTGGAACTTTAGAACCGTATCTGTTTTGTTTAAGTTTACCTCTTTTTTAAGATTTGGTTCATTTGTACTATTGCTAGAATTTATATTCCAAACTTTTCTTTGAAGTGCAATTATTGTTGATACAGCTTGTGCAATCATATCTTGTCTCCAGATGTAGATAAATTTTAAATTAGGAAACAAAGAGTTTAAGATTTCTATATCCTTTTTTTTCTCAAACAAAGGAGATTCTTTTGCTAATTTTATCAATTCATACATTTGCCACCAATGCATTTTCATACCAAAAATACCATTTGTTGTTCCCTCTTGAACAACAGAATTAAAATAACTTATAAAATTATCTGGTTCTCCCTTTAATTTGAATTGCTTTATTTTGTAATGATGAAAATATTCCTCTGGATTACCGCAATGGTTGAATTGTTTCAATGTCCTACATAAAAGAGTGCTTCCAGAACGGCCTGTAGAACACACTATGTAACTCTGCTCTATGTTTTTTATATTAAAAATATCGTACATTATTTATCATTTCGCACTCAACATATAAATTATAACTTTAATTCTTCAACCTAAAATTTGGCAACTTCTTTATTTCTTTTTGTTAGCCATCAATAATCCAGGCTAAATCACTTACTAACAAGCCTCAAATGCCGTAAAATATTTCACTTGTAGGTCTATCTCAATTATTGAGTGGATACTTCTTTTTGACCAGATACAAAATCTCGTAAACGAAGCAAACTAAAAGTTTGACCCAAATTTATAGGAAACATAGATATTCCTTCCAGACGAGATTGTACCCAACCATCTCCCCAATACCACTCATGAAACCCATCAATGCCTTGACTAAGTATAAGTCTCAAACAATTTGGTCTGACTATATCAACACAATGCTTAATTTCTATCAGTCCAACCCAAGTTTCAAACTTTACACCCTCAGATAATTGTTCCGGTAGTCCAGGAGAAAAACGCTGAGGCCATAACCATATTTGTAACTGAGATGGACATAGCAAACTATCTCTTATCGTAGCTTCGGGAGCTTCAATCTCAATCCTTATATGGCTTTTTTGAAAAGTACCTAACATAACAATCTAATCACTAATAACAATAGATATAATTTTTAAATTTATTTATATTTTGGTTTTTTTGTCAAACAAAATTAGAACATCGCAAGTATATACATGATGCTATTTTTAACCTATTTTTTACTAAAGTCCGGTTATCTTGGACAAATTTCACCTGTAGTATACCAAGAGAGTTATGATAAAGAAACTCAGAATTATTAAGAAATGTAAGGACTCCAATGGCAGATCAACTAATTAGAGCTACGGCAGCAGAAGGAGGCATTCGTGCTGTTGGTGCAATTACCACTCGCTTAACCGAAGAAGCAAGACAACGACACAAACTTTCTTGGGTGACCTA
>NZ_JAAHGT010001041.1 GCF_010672385.1 Okeania sp. SIO2F4 | reverse complement strand
TAAAAAAACTTTCAACAATTAATAATTAATAATTAATAATTAATAATTACCTCTCCTTGAAAACGGATAGGATTGACGAACAGGAAAAATTTTTTCTTTTTTCCCCTTAAAAGGGGAGGCGCATACCCACAATTTATCGGTAAGTATTCCGCAGGAAATACTTACCAATGGATAATGAAAAAAACCTATCCGTAATTAGTTTATATATAACTTCTAAAATAGATAAAAATTTTTGATTTTAGGGAACACCGGAACAGGGAACAAGCAAAAACTCAAAAATACTGTATCTCATTAATATGAGCATCCTTATAAATTAATATTTATCACAATATAATTTATTTTATGTCTGCTTAATAGGGCAATCAAAAAAATTTTTATTCCCTCCTGAATTCTGACAACTGATAACTGATAACTGATAACTGATAACTGATTGGTGGTAGGGGCAAATAGCCATTCGCTCTTACAGGAGTAAGGAATCATAATTTTAAAGGCTTTTAGTTCAAATTAACTATTATAAAAATTGTCACAACCAATGCGCGGATTGCTATATATGAGAATCCCTATAAATTAATATTTATCACAATATAATTTATCTTATAGCGCTTCCCAAGCTAATGAAGTACAGTTGTTTTTCTTCTTTATTTATTCCTGCGGAACCAGAATTACTACTCCCTGTTCCCTGTTCTCTAAAACCAGGGAATTTTGTATCTCACGCTTTTTGGGAATTGCTATATATCTGCTTAATAGGGCAAGAAAAAAAATTTTTTCTTCCCTCCTAAATTCTGACAACTAATAACTGATAACTGAAATGACTCCTACTTAATTAATCATTAATCGAACCATCAGGCATAACTGTTCCTCCCATAATTACTCCACTTAAATCTGTATTAGTAATAACTGCACCTTCCAAATTAGCATTACTTAAATTAGTTTCTTGTTTATAACCTCTGAAAGAGAAACTATGAAAATCTGCTCCACTCAAATTAGTATCAGCAAGATTAGCATATTCTAAATTAGTACCACGAAGACTAGCATTACTTAAATTAGCTCCTTTTAGACTTGCTCCCCAAAGTCTAGCTTCTAATAAATTAGCATCAGTTAAATTAGCATTACTCAAATTTGCCAGAGTCAAATCAGCTTCCAATAAACGAGTGCTAATTAAATTTGTATTTGTTAAATTTGCTCTGTTAACATCTGCTCTATATAAGTTAGCTTTTTCTAAATTAGCTCCCGTTAAATTAGCTCCCGAAAGGTTAGCTCCATTCAAATCTGCACCTTGGAAATTTACACCTGTTAAATTAGCTCCCGAAAGGTTAGCATTCTTTAAATTAGTGTCATGGAAATCTGCATTACTTAGGTTGCATTGTTTCCATAAGAATGATACACACCAATTATCCTGTAATAGATGATTCATATCTTCAGAATTAGCTGCCATAACTGGTGCAGATAAACTAAAGTGGATTAAAGAAATGACTAAAGTAATAGTTACTAAAAATTTCATTGCTAAAGTGATTTTAATTGAACTTAAATTAATTTTCTTTGAACAGAGAAAGCCAACTTTATCCAAAAATAGGTAATATAAAATCTGGGTGTTGGTGATGCGTGGCTATGATTATGTATTAATTGTCCATTAATGCTAATTGCCTAACTATTAACATTGAGCATTTTATATTTGGCAAAATTTAGGTTTCATAGCTTGATTCACCAACGCCAAAATCTGGATAATTACTAGCTCCAAGTCCGCAGCGACTGGAACTCGTGGAAGGAAGCAATCTCAGGGGTTGAGGAGATTGCTTCCTATTGTCGCAATGACGAATGTTCAATCGGATCTATATAAAATAGAAAATTCGCTAGTACAACTTCAAACATAATCATAATATGTCGAGATTTTCTAGCGAACTAAGTAAAGCTTTTAATCTTACCATTAATTAACCAAGACGTAGAGCATAATCATCAGGATTGACTGCCAAAATATTATTTTGAACATCTTCTATAGAAGTTTCTTCAACTACACCTAATATAAAGCCACTGTCAAGCAGTCTAATTACAGCATCTCCACCAATTAATTCATAAGTTAAACCATCAGAAGGAATAAATTCAGCAATCACAATAATCCGATCGTTATCTGCAACAGAAAAATCAGTAATCATGTCTGCTTGCTCTATTTCCTCTATTCCTTCAACAGTATCAACTCGCAGCATAAAGCTATCCGCACCTGCACCACCTGTGAGGGTGTCGCTACCATTATCCCCAAGTAGAAAATCATTTCCAAGTCCACCTATTAAGCTATCATCTCCTTTTCCTCCTCGCAGAAAGTCTGAACCATCACGACCACTAACGTTATCATCACCTTCGTTTCCACTCAGGAGATCGGTACCATCACCACCAGATATGGTATCATTGCCTGCTAAACCCATAATTGCGAAAGATGAATCAGTTTCAGCATCACTTATTTCCAAAACATCAATAACATCATCATCCTCTGTTCCCAATTCAGTTGTGAAGGAAGAATCAGCAACATCTATATCGAGGATAGTCTCATTATTATCATTTTCAGTTTCTTCTGTAGTTTCTTCTTCTTCTTCTTCTTCATCAATAGCGCTAGCTGTTTCATCACCCTCCTCTTCTTCCTCTTCTTCTTCGCTTTCTTCGTCTTCTAAATTTTCATCATCCTCATTATCCTCATTAAGAGATTCAAGAGGTTCAACCAATTGAGGATCTAATTGACTTCCCTCTAATATTGCTGATACTTCTGTTCCATTATCAGAACTATCAACATTCTCATCATCTTCATTATCTTCTTCCGTAGAGAGAACATAAGATACCTTTATTTGATTATCTAAATTAGCCCAATTATTGAGCAAATCTGAGTCACTTACTATCTCTGAATCCCTACTAGAAACACTTCCCTCAACTATCCTTGCCAAAACAATGCGATCGCCTGCGTCAATTCCTAAAACATTATCTAAACCATCAGTTACTTCACCAAAAACCGCATATCTGCCATCCAAGTCATTCCTGTCTTCCAAAGTAAAGTAAAATTGTGAAGAAGCTGAATCTAGTGGACTATTTCTGCGAGCCATTGCTATTACCCCTTGCTCATGGGATAACTCCACTGAATCCTCAACTATCTGGTTATAAACAATAGAATCACGCCGGCAGATACCTTCGTCCGCTCTTCAAACCGATCTGTGCCGGGCCATGCAGGTTCAGCGGGAGGATTTACTCTCCCGTGGAAAGCAAGCCTTCAGCAAAGTGTGTCAGATCGTCCGGCAGAT
>NZ_JAAHGT010001040.1 GCF_010672385.1 Okeania sp. SIO2F4 | reverse complement strand
TTCCTACGGAATGCTGCGCAAACATGATTTATAAATGTCCTAACCTTAATAAGTAGCGCTATATCAGTTATCAGCTCTGCAAAATTGTGGGTAAAACCTAACCCCCCAACCCCCTTCCCTACAAGGGAAGGGGGAGATACTCCCCTCTCCTTGCAGGAGAGGGGTTGGGGGAGAGGTCTTAATTTATGAAACTTACCCACACTCATAAACATAGACACGCTAGTAGAGTAGGCAAACCTATAATGAACTATCAAAGCAAAACCATATAATATAATCATTATATCATATATTAAACAAAAAATATGCTACTAGAACTAAAAAGATTAACCATACCTCCTGGACAAAAAGTATTACTAAAAGATGTAAGTTGGCAGGAATTTGAAGAAATTCTCACCGACTTAGGAGAAAGTCGTTCCTCTCGAATAGCTTATGCAAATAACACTTTAGAAATTATGGCTCCCTTACCAGAACATGAAACTAGAAAAGTCCTAATTGGAGACTTATTAAAGGCTTTGATGGAAGAATTAGATATTGAGTTTTGGTCTCTATGTTCCACAACTTTCAAAAATGAATTAATGAGGCAAGGTATAGAACCTGATGATTGTTTTTATATTGAAAATGAAGCTAAAGTTCGTGGGAAAGAACGTCTAGATTTAACTATCGATCCACCTCCAGATTTAGCACTCGAAATAGATGTAACTTCCCGGACTCATACTAATATTTATGCAAGTTTAGGAGTAGGGGAACTGTGGCGATTTGACAAAGGAAAGTTGCAAATATATGTATTAGAAAATAACAAATATATAGAGTCGAAATTTAGTCCTCATTTTCCCAATTTACCCTTAACTGAAATTATTCCCGAATATCGCGATCGCTGTCAAAGTATAGGTAGAAATCAAACAATGAAAGCATTTCGTAATTGGGTAAGAGCTGAACTCAGAAATCAGAAGTAGCTGGTAGTGGCGTGGCACACCTAAAATGCTGCAATAGTAGTAGCGCGTCCAGACTAAAATTGTGGGTAAAACCTCCCCCCTCTCCTTGCAGGAGAGGGGTTGGGGGAGAGGTATTCATTGGTTTGAATGGGTATTTTTCCTGTGCTTGTTTGATTATGTGTAGTAGAATTTCCCTGGTTTCTCGGCGTGTGAGGTTGAAATCTCTGTTGTTGCACCGAGTTGTTATGTGGTAGGAATACCCTGATTTAAATTCTCTTTTTGGTCTGCCCATGTCTTTTCAGTTAACTGTTTTTAGTTCTCAGTTGCTCGTTACCAGTTAATTATCACAGTTATCATTTTTCAACTTCTTCATTCTGTCTCCTGACTCCTGACTCCTAACTTCTGACTTCTGACTTCAAACTTCTGACTTCCGAAGTGCCAGGTATCGTTGAAAAAAAAGAGAAGGGTAAACTTCCCTTTCTTCTTGTTTTCAGCCTTTGGTCTTTCTTTTGCTGCCTAGCATTAAACCGCTAAGTGTGATAAAACCTAAAATTAGGCTGGGTTCCGGAGTTGAAGCCGCCACCGCCGGATGGAAGCGTGCATACAACAATGGAATCCTCGCGTCGTACGCGACGGGAGATCCACTTATGCGCGCGCCACCGCCGGCGGCGCCAATAATTATTGTGTTCACAAATTCCACCTTTTCTTCTTCTCCGGTAAAAAAGTTTAACATATTTTCACTAAACATTTCATAACCGATAAAAACCTCTACCATCGGATTAGTAAAGAGCGAGGCGAGCGCGGACTTTGACTCCAAGAAGGCACTAAGGCTCTCGGCCGCACTGCGCGCTGATTCGGAGCTTGTGAAGTCGAAGCCTTCGGAATACACATTACTCCCGAAATCAACCCCAAACTCCACATCGTACACCGAGTCACCAACGGCGAGGTCTTTCACACCTTCTATTATACCATCGCCGTCACTGTCATATAGCGTTGCGGCCACAGCAGCCTCTGGCGCAGGTGCGAACAGTGCGAAAGAAGAAGCCAAGACGGCGGAACTGAGACCACACAAGCAGGAAGTAAATAAGTTGCGTGCAGATTGTTGGGTATTTGTTTTGAGGTTTTTCATGTTTAGTTGTGTTAAGTTTTGTGTTTACATTTCTAAGCATAATTTCCCCCCCCCTAGTGTCAAGAGCATTTCGGCAACTTCATCAAATCTTCATTAACCAAGCGTGAACAACTGTGGAATCACGCATCTTATTCATTCAAATCTTCATCTAGAAAATCCGGATAAATATATGCAAGAGACGAGAAAATTTATTTATAAATATGAAAAAAATAGGGCGCATAACTGATTATAGTAGGTGTAGGGTGCGTTTCGCTGCGCGACATGAAAAGGCACTGACTACAAATTATGGTCAAACTGTTAAACATTACCGCAGCGCCGTAACGCACCGTTAAGTTAAGTAGTAGACCGACACAAGTAAAATGGTGCGTTACGAAGGATAGCTAAATGCCTTTCAAAGTCTATATTTTAGCCTTCTAACGCACCCTACAAATTTTGCTAAAAAAAACCCGCCCCTACCAGGTCGTGTCAAGCTTGAAAATGTGGGTTAAAAAAACCTAACCCCCCAACCCCCTTCCCTGCTAGCGTTGGGGGGGAACTCTCCCCTCTCAAAAGCAGGATAGGGGTTGGGGGAGAGGTCTCCAAGGTTGCTCGCTCAAACACCCACAATTTTAGTCTTGACACGGCACTACGATTTTTTTTCGTTTAATGAACTTGGTAGCGATCGCTTGGGCAATTTCTGACTACTATCTTCAGCTATCATATAGAATCCGGATAATTGCTCTCTGGCGTCATTGCGACTGGAACGTAGTGGAAGGAAGCAATCTCGTGAAACCCCGAGATTGCTTCCTATCGTCGCTGCGGACGACTTTTTAACCGGATTCTATATCATATCAAATCCGTTTGTT
Source organism: Okeania sp. SIO2F4 (assembly GCF_010672385.1). Classification (GTDB taxonomy): domain Bacteria; phylum Cyanobacteriota; class Cyanobacteriia; order Cyanobacteriales; family Microcoleaceae; genus Trichodesmium. The sequence continues at coordinate 372 of NZ_JAAHGT010001040.1, read as the reverse complement.
ACGGTTCCCGATAAATCGGAGTAATATAATTCTGTCATCGTCATACAATGGGTAGGGGCGAATTGCCATTCGCCCCTACAATATCGACTCTTAATCTTTAATACTGAACAACACTGATGCTATCGGATTTGATATCAACAGGACTTATATCAAATCCGGTTGAATACTTATTATATAGTTGGAGAGATGAGGGGATGGGGAGATGGGGAGATGGGGAGATGGAGGGATTAAATATTGAAGTAATTATACCATTTCTCAAAAAGAATGCTATATATGATTGGGTGGGGTAGGGACGCCCTTATGCAACGTCCGTACGGAAGTGTGGGAGGTGTGGGGAGAGGAAAAGTAGGAAAAATCTATAAAATACCGACT
>NZ_JAAHGT010000104.1 GCF_010672385.1 Okeania sp. SIO2F4 | reverse complement strand
ACCCTCAGTTTCCGACTTTTACTGATGTACCGAAGGAGCATTTTGCCTATCGTGCAGTAGAAACAATGGCAGCAAAGGGTATTGTTTCGGGGATTGGAAATGGATATTTTGCGCCAAACTTACGATGTACGCGGGAGCAGTTAGCATTTATTATTGCTAAAAGTGGAGATTTTGATGTGTATCAATTATTTGGTAATTCTGGTACACCTCTAGATAGTCAACCTTTGAAACGACGGGAGTTATCTAGGATTTTATATTTGGTGTTGCGATCGCAATATGGGATTGATTAAACTACTAGAAACCGGGTTTGTATTGTAGATTTGACAATACCTAATCATATAACATCCGGATAATTACTATAGCCTGCGTCATTGCGACTGGAACGGAGTGGAAGGAAGCAATCTCATAGGTTTAGGAGATTGCTTCCTATCGTCGCAATGACGATTATTCAACCGGATTTTATATCACACACAATTTGTAGGGGCGATTCGCGTTTGCGGAGCATTCCGTAGGAAATCGCCCCTACAAGATATGTTGGTTCTACCTAAGTCCTGAGAATATAACAGGACTTACGCACTGTGAGGAAATAATAGGGGTTTGAGATTGCTTCGCTGTCGCTCGCAATGACGCAAAATGGTTATTTTAGGTATTGAGTGCGTAAGTCCTATATAAGATAAAAAATTTAACTGTTTGAGAATTGGATAAAAGACTCTAAAGAAAGCGATCGCCACTTTTAAAGATTTTGTTGTCGTAACCAATTATTTGCCCAAGTTGCATCATTTTCCGATAATTCTGGTACTGGTTTTTGAGTGTAATCTATTTTTAAATCGTAACTGCCAACATCATAAATAGTAGTTAATAAACCTTGTAAATCTATAATTGGTTCTGTATCTTCTGGGCGTAATGGTAATGGAAAATCAGGAATTTTATTTTGGATATTAAAGGCATATAAATCAGCTCTTGGTCGTTGTTTTTCGCGACTAACTAAAATTCGATAATGACTTTTATTTTTATCGTTTGAAATAGGCATTCGTTCACCGCGACGCAGTAAATCTATTTCGATAAAATTAGTCAAACTATCTAATATTTTTTCTCGTTTTTCTAAATACATTTCTCTACTTTTTCCACCTCTTTTATTAGAAGGAGATAATATTTCTATGGTAGTTACAACTTCCTTAGTTGCTACTTCTTGAATTTCTAAATATCCTTGGCGGATAGTTATTGGTATTGGCAGAGTTACTGTTATAGGTTTTGTGGAAGTTGCTGTTGCTGTAACGGTCGATTCTGTAGAATTTGATCTGTTAGTTTGCCCTTTTTTTGACAGCACTGAAACATCAGGAAGACCTACAAGTAAAGATTCTGTATCCTTTTCTTCATACATTCTGACTTCTACAGAAACAAAATATTTTGGACGTAGTTGGGGAGATAATAATTGAGCAAGATTGGTAATGAAAAATAGATGTAATCCCGGCCATAAATCGGGATGTTCTAAATATGGGTCCATACCAGGAAATGGGGATGGCATAATTTTTTCTCCTTTAGTTTTTGGTGTGTTTTTTTAATAAAATCTACTTATTTCTTTTTGGATCTAGGAGATACATTTTTTTTCTCATTCATCAGAATATTAATAATTTCAGAATTATCGTTATTGCTATTCAGGCTTAAATTCAGAAACAAAACAACTAATTCTAATACTACATAAATCCCTATCAACCAGATAATTATTGATGTGAAACCAGGTTTTTCCAAAAATATAGCACTGTACAGAACAAAAAACAAATACCAAATACCAAGTATGAAGAATATCCGAACAAAACTACTTTGAATCATTATTTGAGTTGTTTCATTTCTATCTGGCATTAAATGTTTGAAATGGTTTGGAAAAGCCATTGTATTTTCTCCTTAATCCTACTATAGCGCGGTCTGTCTAGGCTAAATAAAATTGTGGGTAAAAAACCTAACCCCCCAACCCCCTTCCCTGCTAGCGTTGGGGAGAAATACTCCCCTCTCGGAGTAGGAGAGGGGTTGGGGGAGAGGTCTTCATTTTCTCAAACTTGCCCACAAAACAAATCTAGACACGCCATTATATTATAGAATCTATGTCTTTTTGACTAAATTATAGCGTTGCTATAAGGTTTGGTATTATTTCTTCTTTCGACTTTTTAGGGTAACTAGCAAAACTGGGCGTAATACCCACAGTAAAAAAGCGACTGCTATAATAATAGCGGTTGGACTATTTCCATTTTCTAATAACGGATTTAGATCTATGGGTAAAATATTTGTGCTAGGTTGACTGGTGCAAACTATCTCTTCTTTAGGAAACATTTTGTTTTCTTCTGTTACTTACATTTCTATCTGAACATGAAATTTTTGTACTTTAAGCAGAGTTTTGACTCACCATTTCTAGTTGGAAAAAAAGTGAGCTATAACTGAGCCGAAAAAAATTTATTTTGGAGATATAATATGGCGGTTACTCTCAGAGCTTCTAAAGAGGGGTTGCAAAAGATTGATGCAGCTAGAAGAAAGAAAGGTTGGACAAAAACAGAGCTTGCTTGGTGTCAACTAGCACTAACTTCACAAGCAACCTTAAAACGTTTTTGGCGCCCTCTTGCTATTGAGCGAGATACTTTTATTAATATTTGTCAGACTGTAGGAATTAACTGGGAAGAAATTGTGGACGACACTCCTCTCTCAACTCAAAATTCAACAGTGGAATTTTTTTGTTATGATGATGTTTGGGTGGGTAGAGAAAACCTCATAGCTGAATTAACTACCAAACTTAAAGAGTCTTGTCGCTTACTAATTCTTGTTGGTATTAGTGGTATTGGTAAAACTGCTTTGGCAGAAAAATTGGCGGTGGAGCTACACCAAGAATTTTTGCAGGGAGACTGGAGCAACTTTCGCCAGGAAAATTTTGATAACGAGCAAGAAACTAAAGATTTTCGTAGTGTTGCTATCCGGTGGTTGAACAAGTGGGGAGAGTCTCTGACTCAAGATGATTATCAAGATGTGGAAAGGTTACTCTATAAATTAGTTAATCGTTTGCGACAACATCGGTATCTGATAATTATTGATTCTCTGGAAAATATTTTGGTGGGAAATGAGGATGAGGGATGGAGTGATTTTCAGGATCAGTTGTGGGTGAGATTTTTTGAGCAATTTTTGGCTGCTCCAGAATGTCAAAGTCGCATTATCTTGACTTCCCAAGATTTCCCTGGGCAAATTCCGGGACGTTATCAGAATTTCTGGGAGTCTCAACCTTTGACTGGTTTGAGCAAGTCCGAGCAGTTGCAGTTATTCGAGAAAACTGGGTTGGAGGTTGAGGAAAATTCACCTAACCTACCCTATTTACAACGTATTGGTAATGCTTATGAGGGTCATCCTTTGGCATTGCGAGTAATTGCTGGGGAAATTGGCAGCCAACCTTTTGATGGTAATGTGGTAACTTATTGGAAAAGGTATGGTAATGAAATTGAGGAGGTGGAAAAAGCAATTGAGGAAGCGAAGACTAAGGGGATAACTGCTGGTGCTGACGATAAATTTCAGCTAGACAGGTATACTCGTGAGTTGCGGAAAAGAGTCCGAAGGCGACTAGACAAGACTTTTTCACGGTTGCAGAAAGAAGCGCTTAATGCTTATCGGTTGATTTGTGTTGGTGCAATATATAGGTGTGAAGTGCAAGAAAGTTTTTGGTTGAAGCTTTTGAAAAATTGGCCGTGCGATGAAGAAAAGCAAGAAGTGGCGTTACAGACTTTGCGCGATCGCTTTTTAGTTGAGGTTGTAGGAGTTTATGAAACTGGTGAGTTTATGCTCAGACAGCATAATTTAATCCGTAGTGTGTCACTTGAACATTTAAATAAATTGGATGAGGAAGATGGTTAAGAGTGAAAATAATACCCAAGGTGGAGTTATTCTACCTACCGCTGAGTCTGTTTTGGAATTGTTGAAACTTGACCCAGATGGTCTGATGTCGATTAAGCCACTTTCCAAACGTCTTCAATATCAGGCTGTTGTTATTTGGTTGACTGACTACAAATGTCCGCGAGAAGTCAACAATAATTTAGAGATGGTGAAAGGATATCTAGAGGCATTTTATCATCTTGGAGAAGTCGAAGACTGGGAAAAAGCTTGTAAAACCCTGAGACTCCAAATACCTATCAACCAATTACATAATCAACTCGGTATTTGGGGCTACTATCAGGAACAAATTGAAATGTATAACACACTTTTGGGCAAGTTAAATCCTTGGATAGAAGCTACCTGTTTAGACGGTTTAGGAGGAGCTAAACGCCATATAGGAGAGTATGACCAAGCAATTTATTACCACGAACAAGCATTAGGAATTACACAGTCAATACACGATCGTGCTGGGGAGATGAAAGCACTGGGTAATTTGGCAAATGTTTACCATTCCCTAGCCGACTATTCCAAAGCAATAAAATATAATTACAAGTGTTTGAGCATCGCACAGGAAATCAAAGATCGTACTGAAGAAGGAGCAGCACTAGGTAATTTGGGTTATGCTTATCAGTCTCTAGCACAATACCATCAGTCAATTACATTTTTTCAACAGCATTTTGAGATTGCTAGGGAAATTGGCGATCGTAGTGGAGAAGGTAAAGCACTGAGTGGCCTTGGTGTTAACTACGGTATGACAGGAAAATATAACCAGGCAATTGATTATCTAAACCAGTATTTACATATTGCTAGAGAGATTGGCGATCGCGAAGGAGAAGGAACAACCTTGGGAAATTTGGGTAATGTTTACTCTAATATGGCAGACTATGACAAAGCAATTAATTACCTGAAGCAGGATTTGGAGATTGCTAAAGAAATTGGGGCTCGTGCCAGCGAAGCAAGAGCTTTGGGAAATCTAGGTCTTAACCATTATTACATAGGATATTATTCCAACGCAATTGACTATCTTAGGCAACAGTTAGCAATAGTACAAGAAATAGGCGATCGCGCAGGAGAAGTCAGAGCGCTGGCCAATATTGGTATGATTTATGAATCTCAAGGAAGCTATGGGCAAGCAAACGATTATTATCAACAGAGCTTAATCCTTGCCCAGTCAATAGGAAATCCTGTAGGAGAAGCAAAAGCACTTGGTGGTCTAGGCAACCTCCAGTGCTTTCTAGGAAACTATCATCAAGCAATCGGTTATTATCAGCAATGGCTAGGTATTGCACAAGCAATCGGCAATCCGGTCGATGAAGAAAATGCACTTCTTGGTCTAGGGAATGGGTATGAATCTTTGAAAGAGTATGACAAAGCAATTAATCACTATGAGCAGTCGTTAACCATTGCACAGAAAATAGGCAATCAATATGGGGAAGGCAGCGCTTTGGGAAATCTGGGTTTTGTTTATAACTCTACAGGGAACTATGAGCTAGCGATTGCATACCATCAAAAGCATTTGGCGATTGCCCGCTCAATTAAAGCTCCACTAGAAGAAGCGACAGCACTTGCGAATTTAGGAGAAACTTTCATAAATATTCAGCAGTATTCGACAGCTCTAGAAAATTTACAACTAGCATTAGAAATTTGTAGGAAAATTGGTAATCGGGCAATTGAGGCTGAAGCTCTCAAGAATATAGCAGAAACCCATCAACACTTGGGAAATTTAGATGCAGCACGACAGTATTGTGATGAAGCGATCGCTATTTTCACAGAATTAGGAGTGCCAGAATTGAAAGAATGTCAGGAGTTGCTTGAGGAAATTCAAAAGTTAAAAGTCAAAAGTCAAAAGTGAGAATGTCTTAAAACTCCCTACCAAAATAGGATTTTTTGCCAATATTGATGGTAAAACCTTATTCTCCAAAAAGGAATCTTCTGCACAGAAGAGCGATCGCTACTCCCAACAAAACAGTTAAAAACTTTCTGGCCACTTTCTAGCACCATGAATAACTGCTAAAATCTCCAAGCGATCGCCCCTAACTCGATAGGGTACAATAAATGGCGTACCTGTAACAACCAATTCTCTCGTACCCACTACCTGCCCTAGTCTACCCATCTCAGGATACTGAAGCAACCTATTTATTGAACTTTCAATCCGCTCTATGGTATCTAGGGCAACATCAGGATTATTAGCTACAATGTATTCGTAAGCATTGTTGATATCCTCCAAAGCGAGGCGAGTCCAAATTATCTTCATTGTCGCCACCTTGCTAGAGCAGCAGCAACTTCTTCATCAGTGGCAAACTCACCAGCATCTGCTTGACGTAAACCTTCTTTAATATGCTCTACCTGCCATTCTTGTACTGGCAAACGATTGTCGCTTGCGTCATTTTCCACCACTTTCCCCCCCTCATTCAGCATTTTTTGCAATGCTTCTAGTAATCTCAGTCGATCTGTATAGGAAAGATTATGTACTTGATTTAGTACCTGCTCGTAAGTAAACATAGACTATAAATTTATTTTGAAGTTTAGCTATTTCCTACTATATCATTTATTTGCTAAAATTAAACAACTCAAATGTCACAGTTAAATTATTATGGTAAACAACAACCAATTACTCAACCTACCATCAAGTGACGAATTACCAGATTCAGACGACAAACCTGTGGATCACGAAATACAAATTCTCATTCCTAACCTGCTCATGTTAATTTTAAATCAGTTATGGGGCGATCGCTCTGATTGGTTTTTTGGCGTAAATATGGGAATTTTCCACACCACGGGGTCAAACCCTAGAGTTGCTATAGTTCCTGATGGTTTTCTCAGTGTGGGAGTTCCACGACTCAAAAATAATAAATTGCGATCCTCCTATGTTCTTTGGGAGGAAAATTATGTTGTTCCGATATTCGTATTGGAAATTGTTTCTAAAACTTATGGGGGTGAATACGATGAAAAAATGATTGATTACGCTCGGTTGGGAGTATTGTATTATGTTATTTATAACCCAGATTATTCCAAGCGAGATCAACATGAGCGTTTTGAGGTGTATCGTTTGGTAGATGGAGCATACCAACGTTTACAAGGAAATCCCGTGTGGATGCCAGAAATTAGTCTGGGGATAGGAACTGAAGTTGGTAACCATTACCGTTCCGAACAAGAGTGGTTGTATTGGTATGACTCTCAAGGGAATAGGTTTATGACCCCAGAAGAGGAAGCATTTCAGCAACGACAACGAGCTGAACAACTCGAACAAATGTTGCGTTCCCTTGGTGTCGATCCAGAACAGTTGTAGTTATATAGCATTCAGCGTTCAGCTTTAGTGTAATAACTGTAGTAGGGTGTCTAGACTAACATTGTGGATAAAACTTCCCCCCTCTCCTTGCAGGAGAGGGGTTGGGGGAGAGGTCTTCATTAACTCAAATTTACCCACATTTTCAAGCTAGACGTGCTATACCGTTGCACTGAAGTCAGAAGTCAGAAGTTAGATTCTATCGACTAAAAAGCTTAATAATATCATAGTTTTACACATAGGACTTACGCACAATATCAAATTATACACCACTTGTAGGGGCGATTCGCGAATCGCCCCTACTAGATATGGTGGTTCTGCGTAAGTCCTGACAATTATTTGACATTATTCTAAATTCTGCGTAGCGCTATAATTACTAATTTTTCCCCAAATTAACCCTTTCTTTTTCTGACAAATTTTCTGCCAGCACACTGATATTTTCCACAGGAATATTAATTTTAACTTTCTCACCAATAGCATATTGATTCAGATGAAAAGGATTAATATTTTGTCTCCGAATTACTATCTTAGTTTTGTCAGTTAAACGCACAACATAACGAGTATCTGTACCAATATAAACCAAATTTTCTATTATTCCTGAAAAATCAGATTCTGCTGTCAAAGTTGGCGGGCAAATTTCTATTTTTTCGGGTCTCACAACTAAGGTAATAATTGTATCTATTGGCAGATGATGAACAGAGGGTATTAATAAAGGCAAATCTTCATCTATTAACACCAAACTTTTATCCTCTTGATGTGCAGTTATTCGCCCAGTTAAAAAGTTACTTTCCCCAATAAATTCAGCCACAAAACGAGTTTTTGGTTGTTCATAAATTTCTACCGGAGTTCCCACTTGTAAAACTTCTCCTTGGTGCATAACTGCTATCCGGTCAGACATAGTTAAAGCTTCTTCTTGGTCGTGAGTAACATAGATAAAAGTAATACCCAACCTTTGCTGCATTTGCTTTAATTCTAACTGCATTTCTTTGCGTAATTTTAAATCTAAAGCACCCAAAGGTTCATCAAATAATAATACTGCTGGTTGTTTAACTAATGCTCTTGCTAAAGCTACTCTTTGTTGTTGTCCGCCAGATAATTGTCGGGGATAACGCTTTTCCATATCTATTAATTTTACTTGAGTCAAAGTATCAGTTACCCGACGATTTATTTCTGGGCGCGGGAGATTTTCCATTTCTAATCCAAAGGCAATATTTTCTGCCACTGTGAGATGGGGAAATAAAGCATAATTCTGAAAAACTGTATTGACTGGGCGATGAAATGGCGGACTATTTCCCATTAGTTTGTCTTGAATATAAATTTCTCCAGATGTGGGAATTTCAAAACCAGCTATCATTCTTAATGTCGTAGTTTTACCACATCCAGACGGACCGAGTATAGAAAAGAATTCTGATTTTTTTATCTGGAGATTGATATTATTTACAGCGATAAATTTTTTTTTATTTTGACTAGCGAATATTTTGGCAAGATTGACGAGATTAACTGCTATATTTTCCATTTATGAGTAAATTATATTTTCTGATTATTTAATTTAGATAGATAGTAGCTAAGATGGTATTATCTATCAGGTTTTTGATTTTTCTCTACCTGTTAATAAGTAAGCATTCAGCTATTAGAATTCAGCAAACAGCTTGTGAAGGAATAAAGCAACTATCGGGATGGCATTTAGCTACCTTGCAGTAACTGCTTCAGTAATTAATAATTAATAATTAATAATTACGTTCTCAAGTTAGGGAAGGAGACTTTAGCAGTAAGTTTTTACCCTCTTCAAAATTAATAGCTGATGGCTGTTTGCGTAGCATTCCATCGGAAATGCTGACGTTAATCAAATGAAGACCTCTTTAACTCCCACTTCAAAAAAGAGTTTTAGGAGTTCCTAATAAAGGTATAGATTTGAAGGGGAAGATAGGAAGGTTAGGTATTACCCAAAATTTTAGCCTAGACGAGCTACTATGTCTAGATTTAATATGCCTTTAACAAACAGTCTCTCATTAATTAATAATGCAGTTGCTTAAAGAAAAATATCAATTTTATTTCTTAGTTCCTCCTTTCAGAAGCAACAGAACCATAGCAATCCTAAATTGGTTGTGACAATTTTTCTAATAGTTGAGTTGAACTGGAAACATGACTAAATTATGACTGCTAAATATCTCCAAAATATTACAACTTAAATAGGATTGCTATCAAACAGATTTAATATTAATTATTATCAATAAACTTAGCGATCGCTTCTTTGACTAACATCTGATTTGGTTGGTTATAAATTTCTGTATAATTAACTTTGCCCTGGTTTAAAAAAGATTCTGAATCTTGAATAAGTCGCTGAATATTTTCTGGTCTGGCATCATCAATAGCATTATTAGTTCCAGTCAATTGAAACTGTAAACGTAAATAACCTTTTGCATTACTAATACCTAAAATTTGTTCCGCCACTAAATTGTCAGCTCCCGCTTGACCATTAAGTGTTAAACTGAACAAAGGAATTGCCCATTCAGACAAACCCCATCCTACAATTTTTTCAAATGTGTAAGCATTAGTAGTTTCACCTGTGCCAATAGAAATTATAGAAATTTCTTCTAGTTTATGACCTAGTTTAATAGCGTAACCAACTGCAGCTAAAGTAGGATTATTTGCTGCCACACCCCCATCAATATATGGATAGCTTTTGTCTTGACCTTTTAATTCATAAGGTGGAAAATAAGTAGGTGCAGATGCAGAGGAAACACATATTTCCCAGAGAGGAATATCAGAGTACCATTTAGAATCTTGATTAACAAAAAAACTAGGGTCGTCTTTATACATATTATAAGCAACTATCAAAATATTAGGTTTAACCACATCCTTAATTTTGATTGGTACTTGATTTTTAACTAGATACTTTTGCATCACATTAATTAGACCTTGATTGGAGAATTTAGGAGCAGAAAGTCCATATTTAGCAATTAAAGGTAATCTTTTTCTAGACCAGCGAGTTTGATATGGAAAAATTTCTAGTGTTTCGTTTTTATAAAGGTTGAGAACTTGATTACTATCCATTCCAGAAACAACTGCTCCAGCAATTAAAGAACCTGTAGAAGTACCAGCAATTAAATCAAAATATTCCTGTAAGGACTTACCTTTACTTTCTTGAATTTGTTGTTCAACTTTTTGAAGTATTCTAGCAGCCATTACCCCACGAACTCCACCACCATCTAAGCTTAGAATTTTGAAAGTCATAATCGTATTTTCCTGAATATTCTCATTTAACTATTATACCAATTTCACAAATGTTTGTTGCATAAGGTAGAAGGAAGGAAGAAGGATTTAGTTATTTAGGAGAGAAGGCTTTAGTTATCTAAGAGAGAAGGATTTAGTTATCTAAGAGAGAAGGATTTAGTTATCTAAGAGAGAAGGATTTAGTTATCTAAGAGAGAAGGCTTTAGTTATCTAAGAGAGAAGGCTTTAGTTATCTAAGAGAGAAGGATTTAGTTATCTAAGAGAGAAGGATTTAGTTATCTAAGAGAGAAGGATTTAGTTATCTAAGAGAGAAGGATTTAGTTATCTAAGAGAGAAGGATTTAGTTATCTAAGAGAGAAGGATTTAGTTATCTAAGAGAGAAGGATTTAGTTATCTAAGAGAGAAGGCTTTAGTTATCTAAGAGAGAAGGCTTTAGTTATCTAAGAGAGAAGGCTTTAGTTATCTAAGAGAGAAGGATTTAGTTATCTAAGAGAGAAGGATTTAGTTATCTAAGAGAGAAGGATTTAGTTATTTAGGAGAGAAGGATTTAGTTATTTAGGAGAGAAGGAAGAAATATTGAATAAAAAAAGAAAAATCATATTTAAGTTATAAGATTTTATATCATGTCCGGATAAGACCGTGATAAAAACACTTTTTTCTCCTGATAAATGCTTTTATCCTGACTCCTGAGTTCTGTCTCCTGAGGACTCCCTAATTATTTATAACTGTTCAACCGGATATGATATTAGTGGTAATTAGGAGTCAGGAGTCAGAATCTAAAAGGATTTTGATTTATCTTAATTGTTCTTAAATTCTATCAAAATCATTCCTGATTGCTATGGCTTTCTAAAATTAATTTGAGAAGGTCTTTTTAAGCATCTCTGATAGAGATGCACTTTTTGTAGCATTCTTTTTTCAAACTGGTATTAGATTATATCCTGAAAAAAAGAAGGAAAAGCAGACGAAATAATTTGGCATCTATAACGTAGAAGTTGATGGCAAAATTTTGTTTATACTTAGGAGTGGATAATCAAGAGACTTATACTTAGGATAAATCTCTGTTTATAGCAATTCCCATCTCTGAGTGAGGTACAAAATTCGTAATTTTTAGGGAGTAAGTAGGGAAGTTGCATGCAACGTCCGTATATAGTAGTAATTCGGGAAACAAGGAATAGAAAAGAAGAGAAACAATTGTACCTCAGTAACCTGAGAAACCCTCTAATTTAAAAATAATATTAGACCTCTTAAAAAATCAGAAATCAAATCAATTCTTATCCATAAATTATTAATTACTTCTCCCTATTTCTAGGACTATTTCATTCTAGTAAAAGGCATCGGGGAGATTAGTTTGGAAGGTGTGGGTCGGCGGGATATATGAGAAGATGGAACCCCCAAAGAGTTAATACCATTTTCAAAAATTATTGTTACATTCACGACCAAGGGAACACTTAACTGGGAACAGGGAAATAAAAACATAATAAATCAAGAATAAAAAAGGTTTAATTTTTATAATTTATGGGATTTATCAATTTTTTATTGTAGGCATAAATCACATGCTTAAGATGTAACAGCCTTTTTTGAATTTGGTATAATTCAACCCCTCTGGTTGTAGTTTCTCCCCACACTTCCCACACTTCCCACACCTACCCTATTCCCTCTTTTTTGAAAATGTCTATTTACCAACTCCTAATTTAACTTCTGTCCAAGCTTCATCATATAAAATTGTTGCTTGACCAAGGTCTTGAATATAATTAAGTTTGGCAAATAATTCTGGTGGGGGATAAATAGCAAAATTATTCAGGTCAGCAGCTTCGATTAAACCTTGGTCTTTTGCTGCTTGGTTTGGGGTCGCATACTTAATAAAATTAGATATTTTTGCTCCTATTTCTGGTTCAAGAATAAAGTTAATAAATTTTTCTGCCAGCTCTTTATTTCTACTTCCTTTGAGAATAACCATATTATCAGTTAAGAGAATACTTCCCTCTTTGGGAATAGCATAACGAAGGTTAGGATTTTCTTTCATAACTTGGAAAATATCCCCACTCCATTCACAGGTTAAATCTACCTCTCCTTGGTCTAATAAGTTTTGACCAGTATCTGGTGCAAAAGCAGCGATCGCCTGTTTATTTTTAATCAGAAAATCTCTCGCTTCAGTAATTTCTTTCGGGTTAGTTGTATTGGGATTATAACCAAGAGAAATTAAAGCAATAGAAAAGCTACTACGCATATCATCTAATAAGGCTACTCTCCCCTTAAATTTATCGTCAAACATGGTTGACCAACTATTAATTTCACCCTCTGTTACTTTAATGTTATAACCTATTCCCATTGTGCCCCATTGGTAAGCCAAGCTATATTTATTTCCCGGATCGTATGGAGGGTTAATGAATTTATCATTGAGATTTTTTATATTAGGAATATTTTCTTTATTCAGTTCCTCCAGTAGTCCTTCAGATGCCATGATTTTAACCATATAATCAGCGGGAAAAGCTACATCATAACCAGGATTTCCAGGTTTGATTTTGGCATATAGGTCTTCATTGCTTTCATAAGTATCGTATTGAATTTTGACATTAAATTTATTCTCAAATTCAGTAATTATTTCAGGTGCAATATATGTAGACCAATTGTATATACTCAGAACATTATTTGCTGAAGTATTGGGATTATTACTACAAGCAATAGGAAAAATTAAGGCAATGCTAAAGAGCAAGAAAAAAGCGATGATTTTTTTCATGGTTATACCGTTTTATGGAATTCAAAAGTCAAAAGTAAGATTTTATAAGCTCAAAACTTTAAGGAAGTCAAAAGTTAAAAGTAAGATTTGATATTTGTGACATCTTGAAAGTGAATTGGTATTACAAGGAATAAAGGATACATAACAATTTTTGAGAAGTCAAAAGTTAAAAGCTAAAAGTAAGATTTGATATTTGTGACATCTTGAAAGTGAATTGGTATTACAAGGAATAAAGGAGACATGACAATTTCTGAGAAGTCAAAAGTAAAAAGTTAACAGTAAGATTTTATATGAGGACTTACGCAAAAAATGAAATTATACACTATTTGTAGGGGTTAACGGCTGTTAAACCTTATTATATATGGTAGTTATGCCTAAGTCCTGATATTTGTGACATCTTGAAAGTGAATTAGTATTACAAGGAATAAAACAGACATGAAAATTTCTGAGAAGTTAAAAGTCAAAAGTAAGATTTTATATTTTCTTCACTGCTAAATTTCTCAATAAACAGAGAAGATACCACCAACATTAAAGAAGCTACTAACATCAAAGTTGATATAGCATTAATAGCTGGAGTTACCGAAAATTTAATCATACCATAAACAAATAATGGTAATGTTGTTGAACCGACTCCGGCAGTGAAAAAAGTAATCACAAAATCATCCAATGACAAGGTAAAAGCTAACAATGCAGCACTAAAAATTCCCGGCCAAATTAAAGGTAAAGTAATCCGAAAAAAAGTTCGCCATTCATTAGCTCCTAAGTCTAAAGCTGCTTCCTCCAAAGCAGGGTCAAGTTGAGCGACTCGCGCTCTGACAGTTACAACAACAAAAGAGATACTAAATACTATATGACCAATAATTACTGTTGGTAAACCTAACACTAAACGAATACCTAGAAGATTTTCGATTAGCTGAAACCCCAAAGAAAAGAAAACTAATAAAGAAATACCAATAGTAATTTCGGGAATAATTATCGGCAAAAAAAGTATTGCTTCTAAAACATTACGTCCGGGAAAAGAAAAACGCTCTAATGCTAAAGCAATCATAGTACCAAAAATTGTTGCTAGTAATGTGGAAATTGTTGCTACAAAAAGACTATTTTTCAGGGCATCCCAAATCATCACATCGCTAATCGTATTATCAGCAACTCCTTGTAATAAATTGCCATACCATTTTAAAGTAAAGCCTCGCCATACAGCATTAAAACGAGAATCATTAAAGGAGTAAATTACTAAGATAAAAATAGGTAGATAAAGAAAGGCAAAACCAAGGGAAGCATTTAGCCATAAACCAAATTTGCCAAGAGAACGAATGAGTAAATCAATTTGTTTCATTCTTGCTTTTATATCAAGGGCGATAAATGTTTTACAGATGGTATAAGTAATACCGTTTCAGGGAAATCACAAGTTAAAAGTTAAAAGTAATATTTGATCGGCTCAAAACTCTGACTTTAAAGTAATTTAAGGAAATAATTTCATATCTAAAGTTGGAAATTATTTGTGACATCTTTAAAGTGAATTGGTATAAGGAAGAGGGAAGAAGGAAGAAGGCTTTAGTTCTCTAGGAAAGAAGAAGTAAATATTGAAAAAAAGGAAAAATGAATAAATTGGAGCAGCTATTTTTAAACATCAGGCAACTATTAAGGTTAGCTAATGACCAAATAATAAAATCTCAAGTCTCCCTTTTTAAGTAGATAAAAAAGAAAGTTTATAATTTTCTTGCCCCCTAATACTATTTCTCAAAAACTTTTATACACTTTCTTGAGTAGGGGAGTAGGGGAGTAGGTAGGGACGTTGCATAAGGGCGTCCGAGAGCGAGAAGTAAAAATAATAATAACTAATATTAAATTGACTAAAATAAGCAAAAAAGTTATTATATCTGTGTTAATTACTGAATAGCTGAAGTGTGGCATAAGTATAGCATTACTTTTGGTAATTGGTATAATTCAGTAGGAGGTAGTGATAACTGAAATAACTTTTTTCTTTCCTGGGTCATGCTGCGCAAACATAACTTTTAATTCTGCTTGGAGACTAATACACATCTCCAATAATAAAAATAAAATCAATTATCACACAGAAATCATCAATTATTTTCCCCTACTCCCTACTCCCTACTCCCTACTCACTTATTTTTCTCTTCCGAGATGCCGAAATAGATAATAACTGGAATTAATACAATCATCATCAACGCAATTGATAATGCCGAACCAAACGGCCAATTTCTAGCTTTAAGAAATTGATTTTGAATCAGATTTCCCACCATCATAGTTTTGGCACCACCTAAAATATCAGGAGTAATAAAAGCACCAAATGCCGGAATAAAAACCAGTAAACAACCTGCAACTATGCCTCGCATTGTTAATGGTAAAACTACACGAAAAAAGGTTCGTAAATCATTAGCACCTAAATCTTGAGCAGCTTCTAATAAAGAAAAATTCAAGCGTTCAATTGTGGCATATAAAGGTAAAATCATAAATGGTAAGTAGCCGTAAACCAAACCAATAATTACAGCAAAGGGTGTAAATAAAAGACTTAAAGGTTCGTTTGTGAGCTGCAAACTTTGTAAGACAATATTAAATACTCCTTCAGTCCGAAGTAAGACTATCCAAGCATAAGTACGCACTAAAAAATTCGTCCAAAAAGGAATGATAACTAGGATCAATAAAACATTACGCCAAGGTGGTCTAATCGTAGCAATAAAATATGCTAAGGGGTAGCCAATTAATAAACACATTATAGTTGTAATTAAAGCCAGGAATAAAGACCGCCAAAATATTCCCCAGTATATTCCTTGAGCTAGTCGTTGATAGTTATCTAGAGTAAATTGCCAAATAACACCGCCATAAGTACCTCGTTCTAAGAAGCTATAAATTAAAACAATTACTAAAGGGAGAATGAAGAAAATTAATAGCCAGATAGTCCCCGGAAATAGGAGAACTAATAAATTTTTTAGTTGACGGTTTTTAATATTTGATGTTGACTGTTTTTCCTGGGCTTGCCGCATATTAATTAGCTAATAAATCAGAGATTATAATTATCAAATTGGTGTTTATTGGTCAATCAGTGAAATTAAAATCATGGCAGTCATTGTTGAGTAGATTTAGGTTTAACAAAAGGATTAATTTTTCTACTAATAACCTTTCTACTGAGTCATGGTAATACCAATTCACTTTAAAGATGTCACAAATAGTTTCAAACTTGAAATGTCAAATAATTGCCTCCAACCTTTCTCTTGTCAAAGTTTTTAGCCTATCCAATCTAACTTCATAATTCATAATTCATAATTCATAATTCTGTGAAATGGTATAAATTAGTATCAGTCAAATATATAGCAATTTGCCCATTGGTTGTGACAATTTTTATAATAGTTAATTTAAACTGAAAACATGAGTAAATTATGACTCCTGACTCCTGACTCCTGTAAGGGCAAACGGCCGTTTTGCTCCGCAACATGAAACACCCCTACAACCAAAATATTACAACGTTTTATAGGATTGCTATAGTTTTTTTTGTTTTGGATTGAATCGTCACTTTCAGGTAAAAATATATCTACTTGAGCAAGATGGAA
>NZ_JAAHGT010001039.1 GCF_010672385.1 Okeania sp. SIO2F4 | reverse complement strand
TGGTTATTTTCTGAGATTAAAAAGTTCAGGAAACCTTTTTATCCAAAAATAAAGGTATAAAGCCTATATATTCATGGAGAAAAAAAAATCCTTGAGCGCCAATCCTCTTCTTTATAAGAAGAGATAATTATTAATTATTAATTGTTGAACTGTTGCCTTTTGCCTAAATAAAAGTGTTGAGTTTTTTTACACAACTCAAATAAAATTGCTATATACTTAGTTCCTACTATCAATGTAAGCATTCAGGTATTACCTGTCAGCTTGAGTACAATAATATTCTAACCTTAAGGAAGAGGTTTAAATGAATATAGACTTTAAAGTCGGCTTTTATAGTAAAATTTAATTTTGACTAAATTAATAAAGCTTTGATCTACAACTAAAGTAAATAGCTAATAGCTGATTGCTGATTGCTGACTGCTGAATGCTTACCTATCAATTAGAAATTTAACCACTGTATTACCATCTTTGGTGCTGGCAATAAAATTATTATCAATAAACCTAACATTAACAATCCTAAAAAGTCACGTTTATCATCTAGTTCACTAACATCATTAAGAGCAGGTTCATCAGCAAGAGGCAATAAAAACAGAAAGATTGCTAAAAATAAAAATTCCTTATTTATAAACGCTAATAACAATAATAAAAATCGGGAAATTTGACCAATAACCATACCAGTGCGTTGCCCAAACATAGCGTGTACTATATGACCACCATCAAGTTGCCCAATAGGCATTAAATTATATGCAGTAACTACTAAACCTATATAACCAGCCACTGCTACTGGATGTAAATCTATACCTTTGTTATAAGTTAACTCCGCACCTAATGCTAATTTACTTAATACAGCTAATAAAAAAGAAAAAGTCGGATTTAATGAATCTATAGATAATATTCCTGAATCTTCAGAAAGAGGCACAACACTAGAGTTAGATAAACCCCAAATTAATAGAGGTATTGTGACTACTAATCCGGCAATAGGACCTGCTATACTAACATCAAATAAAGATTTACGATTAGGTACAGGACTTTGCATCCGAATAAATGCGCCAAAAGTTCCTAAGAAAAACGGCACTGGAATAAAATATGGTAAAGTTGTACGGATTTTGTATAATTGAGCTGTTATATAATGACCAAATTCATGGCATCCTAAAATTAGGATAAGAGCAATTCCATAAGGTAGACCCTGAATTAATAAATTAGGGTCATATTGTATAGCATCTTCAGAAATACCAACTATTTCTCTCGCCCCTACTAATGTAGTAGTAAATAAAGTGATTAGTAATAATCCTAAAGCCAACATTATAGGTCTTTTATATTCTTCAGACTCTTGAGTTTTATTCTTACTACAAAGTGGGTTAGGAACTAGAGCAAAAAAAGGTTTACCTTGAAAGCTATTTTGAAATACTACTAGGAAGCGATCGCCAAATTTTCCTTCTACATTTTCTCGTACTGTTTGATAAGCTTTTTCTGGGTTAGAACGTAACTGACCTCGACAAATAACTGCTTGAGCTCTATACTCTAAATTCCTTAGATAGTAAACTGTCCAAGGAAAACAATTTCGTAGGCTGATTTCTTCTGTTTTGTCTATTGCTAGTTTTGGTGGAGTTTGGTTGATAGTTCGAGTAGGGTCGATTTCTGGTTGACTCTGGGAGTTACTATTTTCTATTTTTGATTTATCTGATTGACTAGGAGTATAACGTCCCTGTTGTACCAATAACCAGTACAGATAAGGACACAAAACAAAAGGGATGATAATTAATGCAGGTGGTAGTTGCTTTTGACCATAGATTAACATCCAACTCGTCCATATTAAAGCAGGTGTCATCATTACTAGCCATAATATCCAGATAGGAGTGCGAGTAATTTTGCTGACACTGCTCTGTAATATGAAGTATGTAATAACTCCTAATAGAATTAATAAAAAGACCATAATAGTTTACTAAGTTCTGTCTATTTCTAATTAAGTAAAAATACTGCCTTGACACAACAGCCTTTTGTCTCCAAACCTCCCCAATTTGTCCTGGAAAATATTTTCGCTTTTTCGCCAAACCGAGATACTTTAGGAGGAACTTCTTATTTTATTGTAGAGAATCAGACGAACATTCTGATTGATTGTCCTGCCGATAATGAAACAAACTTAAAATTTATCATGGAACACGGAGGAGTAAAGTGGTTGTATATTACCCATCGTAGTGCTATTGGCAAGGCAAAGGAAATTCAAGCATCTTTCAAATGTGAGATTCTAATTCAAGAACAAGAAGCTTATTTGTTGCCTGGGTTAAAAGTAACTACTTTTGAACAGGAGTTTAATTTGAGTCCACATACTAATATTTTCTGGACTCCTGGTCATACTCCTGGTTCGTCTTGTCTATATTACTCAGGGAATGGAGGGGTATTATTTACAGGTCGTCATTTATTACCTAATATTCAGGGGGAAGCTGTTCCGTTGCGTATTGCTAAGACTTTTCATTGGCCTAGACAGGTTCAAAGTGTTAAATTTTTGATTGACCGATTTTCTTCAGAAACTTTACAGTATATTTGTCCTGGTGCTAATACTGGTGCCTTGAGAGGTAAGCGAGTAATTGACTCAGCTTATAATAAGTTAGTATCTTTAAATTTAGATACTTATTCTTAAGTTAAATCATCGTTTTGAGTTAGTTTTGAGTTGATTGACTATATATCACACCTTATGAAAACTCACGGATAAATTTTGTTGAAGATAAAAATTTGATCTCAACGTTGGTTGAAGACCCGCGTTCTCCCGCAGGGAAGCTGAGAGATGGGAAAACCAATCAATTTTGCGGTTTTTCCATATACTGTGCAATTGTAGTTAAAGGCTGCTGGGCTAGCAGTGTCAGCGCCAGTCGCTCATGGGGGAGACCCCCTTTGGCGGCGCTGTCTTGTCTGTGGAGCGACCGTAAGACCGAAAAGAGGGAAGGGCCTCGGAGGCAGGTGCGTTAGAAGCAGAAAGCCCCTAACAGCAATGTTAGGGAATCCCGCGCTGCAGGTGCAAGTGCAGCGTCGGGAGGATGTCAATACTTACATATATAGATAATTGAGACAAGACTGAGGTTTAACCTATTTAATCTTTGCTTTTAAAGTTGTGGATTTTTTTTAATTAGGGTTTGCGCTCAAAAGTCTTTTAATACGGGTAGGAGTCAGCCCTCAAAAAAAATGGGAATTTAGAGGAGGTAAGAGTAAGAATTGTAAGAGTAATTTTTCTGCCTCACGTCAACCCAAAATACTAGCTTTTTGAGCTTTTCGGTACAAAAAGACAACA
>NZ_JAAHGT010001038.1 GCF_010672385.1 Okeania sp. SIO2F4 | reverse complement strand
CTCTTCTAACGCACTACACCTCATTCATTCTCAATAAGAGTTTGATTTTAGTTGAAGTATTCTTCAGTTCCCGAACGCAAATTCGTCTCTATATATAGCTTTCAACTAGCTTGTCACCCCGTGAGATTTAAACGACTTATTGTTGTGTGCCTCGTTTAAGGGAAAACCCTATATTAATTCTGACTTCTGACTTGCTAATACGCATTTAAAATGCCTATTAGCTTACAATCCAGGAGGCTTTTCATCTGCGAAGCAGGAGGTTAACTGAAATGACCTTGGTTAATTGTATATCAGATAAAAATTAGTAGTAAATATAATAGTTTTTTATGAAGAATCAACCATTATGGATAGCTTTGTTGAGTGGGGGAATAACTACAATTACAACTGCTATTGTAACACTGGTTTATCCGCCAAATTTTATCAGCAAAACTCATCAGAATTATGCCATCGCCTGTACAACAGGTATCACCAGTTTTATCACAACGTTTAGCTTAAGTATAATAACTGCGCAAAAACTGCGTTCTTCAATCAATAGATTAGATAATTATCTAGAAGGTATTTCTACAGGGAACTATAATTTTAGATCTCCTATTTATACTAACGATCAACTCCTTAATTTGACCAAAAAATTTAATTTTATGGCTGATGTAATTTGTAATCTTCTAATTAATATTAAAATTCAGGAAGAAAGAAGCGAACAAGATAAAGAAAAAATTGCCAGTCAAGTTATAAAATTGTTAGATAAAGTAGACGCTGCTGCCCATGGGCAACTTTATCTGAAAGTCAAAGTCAGATGTGAAGAATTAGGAATAATTTCTTATTGCTTTAATATGACGATCGACAAATTTCGGAAACTTGTTAAAGAAGTAGATTATGCTGCTCAAAAAGTTGATATTCTAGCGACAGATAGCCAAACTACTTTTCAAAACTTATCCCTAGGAAGTCAGTGTCAAGTAGAAGAAATAGCTTCTTTCCTCAACACCTTAGAAGTAATAATTGATTCTTTTTATCAAACAGCATACATAGCCTGGGAAGCTGAACAAGTTGCTCAAGAAATTAGTAGTTATGCTTCCACAAGTTACCTGGAAATAGATGAGGTATTCAATGAAATTATGGCAGCACATACCTTAATTTCAGAAATTAATCACAAAGTTCAAATATTTACCAATTATAATTATAATTTAAACAAAATCCAATCTTTAATTTCTAAAATTCATACTCACAGTCAAATTTTGTTACTAAATACTGATATTTTTGCTTCTAGAAAAACTAGCAATGAAGATGTAGTAAAAATAGCAAAAGAATTGCAATATCTGGCAAATAATTGGGAATTAGTCAAGAAAAAATTAGAATATTTTCAACGCAAGATTGAAAGTTTAAATCTGACTATTCCTGAGAATAATATAGTTGTAAAGGAATCCCAGTCAAAAAAATTGGGAGAAGAAGTTAAGCGAGGGCTAACTAAAATTGTTCAGAAAGTCTATAAATTTAATAACTATATAGATAATGTTGCCTCTTGGGGAGAAAATCAGGCAAATAATCTACAAAAACTCACAAATTTTTTACAAATTATTCGCGATAAAAATATCGCTCAAGCCCTGGTAACAAAAGAAGTAGATGACTCCTTAGAAACATTACTGAGTATTGCAGACACTTTGTCAGAATCAGTCCAAGATTTTCGTTTATAAAAAACAGGAAAATTATTGAAATTTTGTAATGTTTGTTTTGATAAAAAAAATTTTAAATTTATGTATTTTACAGAAAAATTCCCCACTTCCCACAGATAAAAATTGCATATTGACAGAGATATATCTATAATTTATAGAAAATTTT
Organism: Okeania sp. SIO2F4; assembly: GCF_010672385.1. Lineage (GTDB taxonomy): Bacteria > Cyanobacteriota > Cyanobacteriia > Cyanobacteriales > Microcoleaceae > Trichodesmium. Next base: position 1,471 of record NZ_JAAHGT010001038.1, on the reverse strand, counting down.
CACTGCCAGAGTCAAAGGCAAAATGACGATTTTTCCCCATAGTAGAAATTCCTGAGGTAGGCAAAAGATAAAAAGTAAAAATGCCCCACTTCCCGCAGATAAAAATTTTAAATTGCCAGAGGTATATCTATAATTTATAGAAAATTTTCACTGGCAAAGTCAAAGGGAAACTGACGATTTTTTCCCACAGTAGAAATTCCTGAGGTAGGCAAAAGATAAATCCAGAAAATTTAGAACTTCCTGCAACCAAAAATTTCACATCTCCACAGATATATCTATATTTATGGAAAATTTTTACTGGCAAAGTCAAAGGGAAACTGACGATTTTTTCCCACAGTAGAAATTCCTGAGGTAGGCAAAAGATAAATCCAGAAAATTTAGAACTTCCTGCAACCAAAAATTTCACATCTCCACAGATATATCTATATTTATGGAAAATTTTTACTGGCAGAGTCAAAGGGAAACCAACGATTTTTTTCCCACAGTAGAAATTCCTGAGGCAGGCAAAAGAAAAATTCAGAAAATTCCCTACTTTCCATAGACAAAAATTTCGCATCCCCACAGATATATCTATATTTATAGGAAAATTTTCACTCTCACAGTCAAAGACAAAAAGAGGATTTTTCCCCACACCAGAAATTGTCGAGACAGGCAAAAGATAAAAAGGAAAAATTCAGCACTTGCCACAACCAAAAATTTCACATCCCCACAGATATATCTATAATTTATGGATAAATTTTCACTCTCACAGTCAAAGACAAAAAGAGGATTTTTCCACACAGTAGAAATTCCTGAGGCAGGCAAAAGAAAAATTCAGAAAATTCCCCACTTCCCACAACCAAAAATTTCACATCCCCACAGATATATCTATATTTATAGGAAAATTTTCACTCTCAGAGTCAAAGGTAAAATGACGATTTTTCCCCACAGCAGAAATTTCTCAGACAGGCAAAACAAAAAAGAGAAAAATTCAGCACTTGCCACAACCAAAAATTTCACATCCCCACAGATATATCTATAATTTATGGATAAATTTTCACTCTCACAGTCAAAGACAAAAAGAGGATTTTTCCCCACACCAGAAATTGTCGAGACAGGCAAAAGATAAAAAGGAAAAATTCAGCACTTGCCACAACCAAAAATTTCGCATCCCCACAGATATATCTATAATTTATGGATAAATTTTCACTCTCACAGTCAAAGGCAAAAAGAGGATTTTTCCACACAACCTAAAATTTTTGAAGGAGGGAAAAGATAAATTCAGAAAATTCAGCACTTCTGGCAACCAAAAATTTGCCACTGCCAGAGGTATATATATTATTTATGGCAAATTTTCATTGCCAGAGTCAAAGACAAAAAGAGGATTTTTCCACACAGTAGAAATTCCTGAGGCAGGCAAAAGAAAAATTCAGAAAATTCCCCACTTCCCACAACCAAAAATTTCACATCCCCACAGATATATCTATATTTA
>NZ_JAAHGT010001037.1 GCF_010672385.1 Okeania sp. SIO2F4 | reverse complement strand
TGAGAGGTTTTATTAAGTGCAACTTCATGGAGAAATAGTCTACTGTTGCGCAATAGTTAAAGTGAAGTCCGGCGATCGCTACCTTGGCCAGTTTATCTAAAATCTAAAAACTGTTGCGCAATAGTTGAATTAATTATCAATAAAAGTGAGACTATACAAAATAATGCACTTAATAGTTCTTACCCAGACCTGAATTTTACTGACAGCTTTTATCTTTGATTAAGTGGAATTTCATTTAGAAATAGTCTTAGGAACAACAAATCTCATTCCCCCTCCAACTCCTAACTTATTTTTTTGATACCTAGGGATAACATGAATATTGCAGTGCATCATTTTTTGTCCTCCAGCGCGATTAACATTTATTCCTACATTAAACCCATCTGGCTTATACTTTTCTTGTAAAATTTTCTGTACCTGATTTACCATTAACCAACATTCTAATTGTTCATCTATAGGTAACTCAAAATAATTTGCTAGATGACGCTTTGGTATAATTAATGTATGCCCTTTTGTCACTGGATAGCCATCAAGTATTGCATAAGCTTTTCCTGATTCTGTAATTAACTGTAGATTTTTACGGGGGTTACAAAATAAACATTTGTTTTCCGAATTTTTTTGCTGATTATAATGAATATATTCATAAATTTCACACAATTCATCGGTGTGGATAGATTTGAAAGGTAAATTAACTAAACACTGATAAGTTGGTTTCTTGTGTATGTAATGTTCTCGAAAACCTTCTCGCTTCAAACCTCTTCTCACAGCATAATAAGCTTTACCCCCTGACTTTAATAACTGGGAAACTTCCATCAAAACTTCCACTTGTGGTTGTTCAAATAAAACATTTAAGACATAAAAACAGAGAATAGTATCAAACTTTCCCTGGGGATATTCAGGAAAATAATAAGGGTCGTAACCAGTAACATCAAAGCCTTTTTGTTGTAGTAGTTTAACATCGTTACCCAAACCACAACCAAAGTCGAGAATTTTACCTACTAGCAAATTTTTCTCTAGCATTAGTTGGGCTGGAAATGAGATAAATCTACGCTCTTTAGCAGTAAGGTGGGTATATTTGTTTGATTGTTTATTGGTAAACAATGATACTTTTGCGATGGAGTAATGTAGAATACAATAATTATACGATGATATAGCACTACGCAAATAGGGCGTGGAAATTTATAAATGCTCAAACTTAGTCAGAGATTACTTTTGACTTTTTACTTGTGACTTTTAACTTGCGCGTAGCGCTATATAAATCATCTTTGGGTAACCAGTTATATAGCATTCAGGATTCAGCACTCAGCATTCAGCTTTAGTCAAAACTTTACAGCTAATAGCTTTAAAGTTTTCTAGTTGTCCTAAGCTATGTTTCGACTGCTATAAATAAAATATTATTTTAGGGGTAATTTATGAATTGCCCTTACTATCCTATGTGTTTCTTGTTCCCTATTATTTATCAGTATTCAACCGAACATGGTATTAGTTTTCAGAATCAATTAGATTTTCGATAATCAGTCTATTGGCAATATTTAACTCCCCCGGCGGGAAGTCCCGCGCTCTCCCGAAGGGGAGCGTCGTATGGGAAAGCCGGGCGTTATTTATGAGGTTCGTCCTGAGAATCTATGTATTTTTTTAGCACTGAAACACTTACACCACCACAGCTAGCAATAAAGTATGATTCACTCCAAAAAACAGCTTTGAAATAAGCTTTGTTGATTTGCTCTGGAAACTCCGTTCTAAGTCTCCTACTGCTTACAGATTTTAGATTAGTAACAAATTTAGGCAACTCAAGCTGCGGGTAGTATTGGAATAGCAAATGTACATGGTCAGGTTCACCGTTAAATTCTATTAGTTTGCAGTCCCATTTAGTACATAGATTATCTACTATTTCTCCTAATCGTTTGAGCATCTCCTGATTGATTACCTTTTTTCTATATTTAGTTACCAAGACTAAGTGAGCTTTCATGTCAGATACGGCTCTACCACTAGATACAAAATCTTTTTTCATAATTATTTGGCTATAGCTGTTGACAATTAGACATACAGTCATTAGAATAACAGATGTATAGCGCAGGAGGTCTATTCTCTATGCTGTTGAAATACAAGTACAAGCTAAAACCCCATAAAAGTCAAACGGTAATCATAGCCAATTGGTTAGAAATGGCCAGAAAGCAATATAATTACCGTTTAGCTGAAAGGCTGAATTGGTTTGAAGCAACGCGCACACCAGTAAATGCTTGTCCTCTTAATGTTTCAGTGGTGCCAGTAGACCAGATTTATCAGAATATTCCTGAATTTAGGATACAAACACGAGATGGCAGAAAAAAGGACATTTTTGGTAATCCGATCACAAGGAAAGGAGATAAGCATCCGAACATAATTAATGGATATGTTGTTTGGGAGACTGTGCAGCTAGCAGATTTAGCACAGACTAAAAAACTTTTCCGTGAGTATAAGTCTATGCACTCTCAGGTGTTGCAAGATGTTATTCAGCGTGTACAAACAACAATGGATAACTTTACCAAACCCGATCAAAAGGGTAAAACCAGTGGTAGACCTAAATTTAAAGGTCGGCATTATTATAATTCTTTCAGTTATCCTCAGTTATCAAATGCCAATATAGTCAAAAATGCCAACGGTCGTTTTTGTATAAATCTACCAAAGATTGGTTTAGTTCCCTTTGTCTACAATCGTTCAATACCAATAGGATTCAAGGTTAAAACAGGTACAGTAGTACGGGCGGCAGACGGATGGTATATCAGCTTAACGATAGAAGATCAAGCTGTAACTGTAGAGGTTGCAGAAATTCAACCCACTTTAAAAAACTCAAAAGGTATTGATTTGGGATTATTGCACTATGCTGTTACCAGTGATGGAGAATTTATCCAAGTTCCTAAGTTTTTTAGGTTCTCTGAAAATAAATTATCGAAACTTCAGGTGAGATTAGCTAAAAAACAAAAGCATTCTAAGCCTTGGAAGATTCTCAAGCGTAAAATAGCTAAACTGCATCAGCTGATAGCTAGACAACGGTTAGATTGGCAATTTAAACTAGCTTATCATTTCTTCAGTGATTCTCAGGTGATATTTTTAGAAGACCTACAAATAGCTTCTTTAGTCCGACGTTGCAAAGCTAAATTAGGTGATAATGGTCAATTCTTACCCAATGGTCAATCAGCTAAGTCAGGACTAAATAAGTCTTTGCAAGATGCAGCTTTTGGTCAGTTTGTTCAGGTTTTGGAGTATGTAGCCTGGAAACTTGGCAAAAGAATTATCAAAGTAGACCCCAAAGGTACATCTCAACATTGTTGGGAAA
>NZ_JAAHGT010001036.1 GCF_010672385.1 Okeania sp. SIO2F4 | reverse complement strand
TGATGAAAAGTGGGGTTATATTAATGAAAAAGGAGAAATAGTTATCAAGCCAGAATTTGATTCTGTTTTACGTTTTTCCCAAGGATTAGCACCAGTCAAAAAACTTAGTGAAAGATGGAGTTATATTAACAAGAATGGAGAAATAGTAATTCAACCGCAGTTTGAAGATGCGGTCTATTTTTCTGAAGGGTTAGCACGAGTTACAATTGATGGTAACTGGGGTTATATCGATAAAACTGGCAAAATAGTAATTAACCCAGAATATGGAGGGCAAACAGGGCGGGGTTTTTTTGTTGACGGATTAGCTGCTGTGAGGGTTGGTAATAGTTATGAATATGGATATATAGATAAGACTGGAAAAATCGTAATTGAAGTTAAATATGATTTTGCTGGAGATTTTATTAATGGTTTAGCTAGAATACAAATTGGCGATCGCTGGGGGTATATTGACAAAACTGGTAGGGAAGTTATTAGACCACAATTTGAATTTAGTCAAGATTTTTCCGAAGGTTTAGCAGCAGTTAAAATTGATGATAAGTATGGCTATATAGATGTTTCAGGCAATAGAGTTATTCAACCGGAGTATGATTTTGCTGGTAACTTCTCGGAAGGTTTAGTAGAAGTTAGGATAGATGACAAATATGGTTATATTAATGCTGCTAATGAGATGGTTATTGAGCCTGAGTTTGATAATGCTTTTGCCTTTTCTAATGGTATTGCAGAGGCGTGGGTAGAGGGCAAAAAGGGTTATATAGATCAAATTGGTAGGTTTGTCTGGAATTTAAGTAATTAGGGAACAGGCAACAGGGAACAGGTAACAGGGAAAAAACATAATAAAAAATAGGAAAAAATGTTTTATTTTTAGGATTTATGGAATTTTTTCTTGTTGGAATAAATCACAAATTTAAGATGTAACTGCCTATGCATGAATTTGGTATAATTTCTATTTCCTATTCCCTAAAGTTCTAAAACTTTAGTACCTGATTAACTCTAACTTGTCCATAGCGCTATAGTTGTGCTAACCACGCCTAAATATATATATGAGCGTGGTTAGTGGTACAACGAGACTAAAGATGCTTAGTCTTCTTGGTTCTCCTGCTCCCATAATGGTGAGAATATATATTTTTTTTCCATACGGACCACACGGACCACACGGACCACACTTCTTTTTCTCTACCCTGGGAGTCAAAATTCAAGATTGCAGCTATTGTACATTTAACTTGCAAGTTATCAATACTCCCCACACGGACCACACGGACCACACGGACCACACGGACCACACTTCTTTTTCTCTACCCTGGGAGTCAAAATTCAAGATTGCAGCTATTGTACATTTAACTTGCAAGTTATCAATATAATAAACCTTTATTGGCAGTATTTTTTTTACTTTTATATAGAAATAAGGATGTTTTAAATGTAAAAATTATCTCAATTTATAATCAATTCAACTTAATTTTGTGTTTAAAATTATATACAAAACCTGTATTATTGTCAATAGTAATATAAGCTTTATTTTAAATTAAGAATTGTAACAGTTGATACTAAAACCCTCGAAAAAATTGTGATACCTTAAAATCAAGGTTGAAAAATAACGACCATTAATGGCTAAAAAAAGCCACTATATTAGCAATAGCAATTACTCAGTTGAAAGGGGGAAATAACTATGAGTCTAAACCAGGAAAAACATCAATCTCCTCATCATGTTGTCATCGTTGGAGGTGGATTTGCAGGACTAGAAGCTGCCAAGCAGCTTGGGAAAGCACCTGTAAAAGTAACCTTGGTTGACAAAAGAAATTTCCATCTATTTCAGCCATTACTTTATCAGGTAGCTACAGGTAGTCTTTCCCCTGGAGATATTGCTTCTCCTCTTCGCGGTGTAGTTGCCGAACAGAAAAATACCCATGTTATTATGGGTGAAGTTGTGGATGTCGATCCCGAAGAGAAAAAACTCATTTTACGCGACCAAGAATTAGATTACGATACATTAGTTGTAGCTACTGGAGTTAGCCATAACTATTTCGGAAATGATTGGTCAGAAAAAGCTCCCGGACTAAAAACAGTAGAAGACGCATTAGAAATGCGTCGGAGAATATTCGCCTCCTTTGAAGCTGCAGAAAAAGAACCAGACTCAGAAAAACGGAAAGCACTCTTAACCTTTGCGATCGTCGGCGCAGGTCCAACAGGTGTTGAATTAGCAGGTGCTTTAGCAGAATTAGCTCACACTAAATTAAAAGAAGAATATCGTTCCATTAATACCAGCGAAGCTCAAATTTATCTGATTCAAAGTGGTGAGAGAGTGTTACCATCCTTTAAAACTGCTTTGTCAGAGAAAGCCAGAATAGAACTGGAGAAGTTGGGCGTCAACGTGATGACAAAAACACGGGTGACTAATATCGAAAACAATGTAGTCACTGTTCGTTCTGGAGAAACAACAAAAGACATTCCAGCTCATACCATATTGTGGGGTGCAGGAGTGAAAGCATCAGCAGTGTCTGAAGCAATATCTAATCGCACAGGTGCAGAATTAGACCGTGCAGGTCGTGTTTTTGTCAATGAAGACCTGACAATACCTGGTCATCCTGACATTTTTGTCATTGGAGACTTAGCTAACTTCTCCCATCAAGGAGACTCCCCAGTACCTGGAGTTGCTCCAGCAGCAATGCAGGAAGGAGTTTATGTCGCGAAGCTAATTAGAAAGCGGTTGAAAGGTCAGACCTTAAAACCATTCCACTATATTGACTATGGTAGTTTGGCTGTTATCGGTCGTCACCAAGCAGTTGTACAGTATAAAGCTATTCGTTTCTCTGGACCTCTAGCTTGGTTTTCTTGGTTATTTATTCATATCTACTATATGATTGAATTTGATAACCAACTAATTGTTATGATTCAGTGGGCCTGGAGCTACTTTACTGGTCAAGGTGGCGCTCGCCTAATTACTGAAAAAGCAACAAAAACGCCTACTTATGAAGAATGCCAGGCTCGCTATACTCCATTAGTGACAAGTGAATCATCTGTTGAAGCTTAATTAATATCAAATCTGGTAGTATCTAATACCGCCAGAAACCGGATTTGTTTTAAATGCCCCACCGTATAACATCTACTTCCCACAAACCCGGTTTCTGATAACATTTCGATTGCTAGCGGATTTGATATAACAGGGCATGATGTGATATAGAATCCGATTAAACACTCGTCATTGCGACGATAGGAAGCAATCCCGTGAGACCCCTGAGATTGCTTCCTTCCACTCCGTTCCAGTCGCTGCGGACGCAGGCTCTAGTAATTATCCGGATTTGATATGAGAGATGGGGAGT
>NZ_JAAHGT010001035.1 GCF_010672385.1 Okeania sp. SIO2F4 | reverse complement strand
TTTGCGTAGCATTCCGAAGGAAAGGAGGCAAGAGGCAGCATGACCTAGGATGGGATGGGGAACTTCGGAGCGGCTCTGCACTCTTCGGGTTTCCTCCCCATCCCTCGACCAAGAGAGCGGTCGTTTAGCTGGCGCACAACTTCGCACTTCGGGGTTTCGCCGAGTTGAATTGCGGAGCGGACAGTAGGGTGGGATTGCGTTTCAGCTATCGCTGACTTGAATTGTGGAGCGGCTCTGCAAGAGTGAGTTTCCCTTCCCTGGGGTCTCGAAGAGAACACCATTTAACGAAGTCAGAAGTTAGAAGTCAGAAGTCAGAAGTTATTTTTGTAACGGGGATTAGAGCAACGCTCCAAAAATATTTCGCCTTAAAAGGCGAGGTTTTAGACCCAATTATTTTGATAAAATCGACCAACAGAAGAAAAAAACCTTCTAGCCAATCTTCCTTTAATAAGAAGAGGTAATTATTAATTGTTGAAGAATAGTTTGATTAATGCACATTGAACCTATTTCAACATGATGAAAATCCTTACTCGTATACTTGCGACCTTCTGATTTATCTACTCTCAGCAAGGTGTTAGCTACTTGAGTATTGAGCAAGGTCAATAGCTAGCTCTTCAGCAGCCTTATAAGCATTAAGCCGATCAGAAGGTAGTTTTAGTGTCAAGGTTAATTTACTCATGGTATGATGATAACACAATCTTACACACCTGTGTATAATACTACGGAATAAATCCCGTGGCTCATGTTTTATCCAGGGATTAAAACTGCCTGGCTCTCATCTTCTACGAAAAAATTGGTAGGGGTTTAGTGACCAAACCCTGACAATTAATTCTCCTGACTTTAGTCCAGGGAGTAGTCAGATATGTCTTTATAACTACCTTAGATGCCAACTCCAGAGTTGATTTGAATATCATACTATATTAATATTAAAAAACTTCGTTATTTAACATGAATTCGACATTATCTGCATTACAAGAACTAATAGAAATAGTAGCTAAATTACGTTCTCCAGAGGGGGGTTGTCCGTGGGATTTAGCTCAAACTCCAGAAACTTTAACTCCTTATATTGTTGAAGAAGCTTATGAAGTTGTAGATGCCATAAAAGGTGGGGATAAAGAAGCAATAATTGATGAGTTAGGAGATTTATTATTACAGGTAGTTTTGCAAGCACAAATAGCTAGTGAAGCAAATGATTTTACTTTAGCTGAAGTTGCTGAAAATATTAGCAAAAAAATGATTAGAAGACATCCCCATGTATTTGGAGATGTGAAAGTAAATAGCACTGAAGAAGTTAAACAAAATTGGGAAATAATTAAGGCAGCAGAAATCGGGGAAACTAATGATTTACTTAGTAAAAGATTAGGCAGATATGCTCGGCAGTTACCTCCACTTCTAGCGGCAATGAAGATTTCTAAAAAAGCTGCTGCTGTTGGTTTTGAATGGGAAAATGTTGATGGGGTTTGGGAGAAGTTTCACGAAGAAGTAGGGGAGTTTGAAGAAGCTTTAAAGTCAGAAGATAAGGAACATCAACAAGCAGAAATGGGAGATATTTTGTTTGTTTTGGTGCAGTTGGGACGGTGGTATGATTTAAACCCAGAGCAAGCATTACAAGGAACGAATCATCGGTTTTTGAAACGATTTGCTTTGCTAGAGGCAATGTGCGATCGCCCTATTTCGGAATATAGTTTGGCGGAGTTTGAAGAAATGTGGCAAAAGGCAAAAGCAAAATTAGCAATGGATAATTGATAATGGATAATTGATAATGGATAATTGATAATTAGAGAAAGTTTTCAGCTAGTCTTGTGGATCTAGTCATTTAGGGTAAAAGTAGGGAACAAAGATTACCTTAAATTCTGCTTTTTCCAAAAATATTGGATTCCCTTGACTAATTGACTTCTGCCAGAAAACTGGTTTGTTAGAAACAAATGTTACTATGGTAAAGTACTTAAATAAAAACCCGGTTTCTACACTTTAGTTTCGTTCTATCAACTTAACAAACTCACCCATAACCTTTACATATTCCTCACCTGCCACTTCTAATAAATTACGATGACCAGCACCATCAACCCAAAAAGAGAGCTTGGGTTGATTAGCTATAGCAAAAAGTTGCTGTCCGTGAGAAAAAGGAATTACTCGGTCAGCATTTCCGTGCATTACCAACACCGGGCAATTAACATTTTTAATCTTGTCAATACTGGGAAATTTGTCAAAGGGATAAATAGGGATACGCGTCACTACCCGAAAAGCGGTCGTAAATGAACTTTCTATTACCAAACCAGCTACAGGTTGACGGGATGCCAAATCTACAGAAGGCCCCCCACCCACTGAACGTCCATAAACAATAATTTGATTTGCAGGTATCCCTAATTTTTGGGTCAAATATTCATAAGCAGCATTAATATCTTGATAGGCACCTTTGACTGAAGGTTTTCCCTGACTTGTACCATAACCCTGATAATCATAAGAAAATATATTAAAGCCAATATCTCGCAAATCTTGTAACCGGGGTAAAATTGCCCCCAAGTCTTCAGCATTGCCATGACTGTAGAGAATTGTATATTTTGCCTTGGGTAATGGTAAATAAATTCCTGTAATCTGGACTTTATCCCCAGACTCAAGCTTGACAAAATCCTGGTTTTCCTGGTATTTAGATGGACGAGGTAAAAAAATTAACCGATCTGAGAAAAAGAAAGCCCAGAAACCTACAAGGAGATAAATAGTTAAGGCAGACCTAATTAATCTGATAACAGAAAATTTCCCTAAAAGTACTCCTATAATATTTTTCTTGTCCATAAGAACTGGGTGTTTACCTTATATTATTCTTTACGGAATAATTTTTAATGCAAGTATAGTCTTGCTTTGACTGACATAATTTGTACTATTTTTGGTGAGGAACTAAATGACACTAGAATTTCCAGACGACCTCAAATATCTCGAAACCCACGAGTATGTAAGAATGGATGGCGAGATTGCCACTATTGGTATTAGTGCCTATGCTATTGAACAGTTGGGGGATATTGTATTTCTGGAACTTCCAGAGGAGGGAGACCAAATAGAAAAAGAAGGCTCCTTTGGCAGTATTGAGTCTGTGAAGGCAGTTGAAGACCTGAAAGCTCCTATTACTGGTACGGTAGTAGAGCGTAATGAAGAAATATTAGAAAGTCCAGAGCGGTTATCAGAAGAAGACCCATACATAGATGGTTGGCTCCTCAAGGTGCGTGTTAAAGATCCTGATGAATTAGAGGGAGATGATGTTTTCTCTGCTGACCAATATCGTGAGATGGTAGAGGGAGAAGAGTAACTGGATGATGTCTGATTAATTCTG
>NZ_JAAHGT010001034.1 GCF_010672385.1 Okeania sp. SIO2F4 | reverse complement strand
AACGAGAAGGGGATAATCAATTTATTGGTAACTTCTTTATAGGAGATTTTGCCAATATTGATGGAGCAGAAGAATCTGATGGTGCTGATGTAATTAATGTGCCTTTAGGTGATAATTTTCCTAATGGTTTATTGGTAGTTCAAGACGGTTCAAATGAACCAGAAGTAATTCAGCAAGATCCAGAAGATGGAGAAATTCAAAACTTCAATACAAACTTTAAATTTATCCCTTGGGAAAATGTTGCTAATGCTTTTGAAGACCCTCTGGAAATTGACCGTTTCAGTTATAATCCTCGGCAAATATCAGACAGTTTAATTAATGGTATTGCCAGTGGCGATACTACCCAAACTTCAACAGTGTTATGGGCAAATAGTAATTCCCCCGGACAAATAACATTTGAAGTTGCTACAAGTCCCGACTTTAATAACATTATTCGCACAGTTAAGACCAACCTGGCAAATGTTCCAGTCAAAGTCGAAATCACAAACTTAAATCCTGGCACTGAATATTATTATCGAGTCACCGACCCAGCAGGTTCAACAGAAATAGGAGAATTTGAAACTGCTGCCGAATTAGGCACTCAAAATGGTTTAAAATTTGGAGTCTCCGGAGACTGGCGAGGCGAACTTGCTCCCTATCCTGCTATTGCCAATGCTGATGAAGCAGATTTAGATTTCTTCGTTTTAAATGGGAATACGGTTCATGCTGATATTCCTTCGCCAGCAGTACCAGAACCACAAGCAGAAACTTTAGCAGAATTTCAAGCTAAATATCAGGAAGTATATGGCGATCGCTTCGGCGAAAATACCTGGGCTGACCTGCGCGCTACCACATCAATTTATGCCACAATAAACGACCGTGAAGTTACTAACCAGTTCTCCGGTGGTGCCCCTGCAAGTTCCGACGATCGCTTCCCAGAAACAGAAGGGTTAATTAATGATACTGAACTCTATGAAAATGGTTTACAAGCATTCCAAGAATTCAATCCTTTGCGAGACGAATTCTATGGAAATACAGGAGAAGAACGCACCGCAAATGAACGAAAATTATATCGCTTTAATACCTATGGCAATGATGCTGCCAACATAGTATTAGATGCTCGTTCCTTCCGAGACCAAGAATTACCACCTGCTGGAGCAACAGCAGAAGAAATAGTATCATTTCTCGCAGCTTCTTTTGACCCTAACCGTACAATGTTAGGAGAAGTGCAACTAGAAAACCTGAAAAATGACTTACTTCAAGCAGAAAATGATGGCATTACCTGGAAATTTGTTATGGTGCCCGAACCAATTCAAAATTTAGGAATTGCTGCTGCATCCGACCGTTTTGAAGGTTATGCTGCTGAACGGACAGAAATTCTCAAATTTATCGATGATAATAATATTGATAACGTAGTATTTGTGGCAGCAGATATCCACGGTACTATCGTTAACAATTTAACTTATCAAGAAGAGTTAGGTGGAGAACAAATTCCTACCAATGCTTTTGAAATAACTACTGGTTCAGTTGCTTTTGACCCCACATTTGGTCCGAGTGTAATTGAATTAGCTACAGCACTCAATACTTTAAGTCCAGAACAACAAGCTTTCTACGAGAGTTTACCAGTTGCCAGCGATGGCGACAGTGAAATTGATGACAAAGATGATTTTCTCAAAGAACTCATCAATGCACAAATATCCCTTCTTGATTACGATCCTATTGGTCTGAATGATAATTTAGCAGTAGCAAACGATCAAATTGATGCTACCCTGATTCAAGGTGACTATCTAGCAACTCATACCTTTGGTTGGACAGAATTTGAAATCGATCCTAATACCCAACAGTTGCGCGTTGTTACTTATGGTGTAGAACCCTATACAGAGGAGGAATTATTAAGCAACCCAGAAGCAATTATTAACCGGGAACTACAGGTAGTAAGTGCATTTGTAGTTAATCCCATCATTAGTTTACCAACAGTAGGTATTAACATTGAACCGGAAATTGTTAGTGAAAACCAAGACCAATACACCTTAACTTTCAATCTAAATAAAGTTGCTCCACCAGAAGGTTTACGGGTAGTTTGGTCAGAAACTGATTCTGACAATGCTTTTGGCGATATCGAATTTCCTCCTCAATTAAGCAATGCTTCCAACCTAGAATCTCTCGATCCAGTAGGAGATGAACTCGCTCGTTCTGCTATTACAATTAACCCAGGGGCAACTACAGCTACTGTTACTTGGACAACTATTCCTGATGACGATCCTGAAGGTGATGAAGTTACAACCTTTGGTTTGGTGGAAACAGAGGACTATACTGTTGATACGCAAAACCAAATGGATGTCATCGTTATTGACGATATAGCTGCACCTATTGACGAAGATAGGTTGATTGAAGGTGGTTCCCAAGGAGATAATATTATAGGTGGTACTGGTAACGATACTATTTTGGGGTTCGAGGGTGCGGATACCTTAGAAGGTAATAGTGGTAATGACAGAATCAGTGGTGAAGACAGTAATGACCTGCTCTTTGGGGACAATGGTAATGATACTTTAGATGGTGGTCCGGGTAATGACTTCCTCTTTGGTCAAAATAACAACGACGAAATGAATGGTGGTCCGGGTAGCGATCGCCTTAATGGTGGTGGGGGTAGCGATCGTCTTAATGGTGGTCCGGGAAGTGACACCCTCACTGGTGGAGTAGGTATCGATAATTTCATCTTTGCTGCAAATCAAGAATTGAATTTGAATAATGTTGGCATTGATGAAATTACTGATTTTGTTGTTGGTCAAGATAAAATTGTTTTGGATCGGACTACATTTACAGCTATTAACAATGTAATAGAATTTGCCAGTGTTACTAATAATATTGATGCTGCAATTTCTGATGCTGTAATTGTCTACAACACAAACAATGGTCAGTTATTCTACAACCCTAATGGTAGTGATAATGGTTTTGGTAATGGTCGTCAGTTTGCAACTTTGAGTAATCAAGCGTTGCTTGAAGTTGAGGACTTTGTTATCACAGAGTAATTAGAATTCAGTAGGGGCGATTCGCGAATCGCCCTCTACAATATCGACTCTTATCTTTAATACTGACAGGACTTACGCAAACTATTAAACAATACGCTACCTGTAGAGAGCAAATGCCATTTGCCCCTACCAGATATGGCGTTTCTGTGTAATATAGAATCCGAATAATTACTATAGCTTGCGTCCGCAGCGACTGGAACGGAGTGGAAGGAAGCAATCTCAGGGGTGACGCGAGATTGCTTCCGCTTCGTCGCTGCGGACTACTGTTCAACCGGATTCTATATAAGTCCTGACTGAATAATATCAAATCCGCTTAGC
>NZ_JAAHGT010001033.1 GCF_010672385.1 Okeania sp. SIO2F4 | reverse complement strand
GAACTCTATAATCCTTGCATAGCAATAGTTATATGAATAGAAAAAAGCAATTCTAATCAAAAGGGATTTTCCTAAAGGTTGAATTGTCTGCTATTTAAGGGTTTAGAGCTATTTCAACTACTAAGAAGCAGCAAACCAGTCTAGGAGAGCCAGAATTAATAATTACCTCTCCCTTTTAAGGAGAAGATTGAGTAAAAGGAAAAAATTTTCTTTTTTGCCCTTGAAAAGGGAGGCTTTAAACCTGAATTATTTAATTATTAATTAATTCGGTAATTAATAAAAAATTTGCAGTTTGTCGGTTGGGTGGAGGGTTAAACCACAATCATAATTCTTATTTCAATAACACATCATATTACTCATTATCAGTTGACAAACTTTTGGTCAAAAAATACCTGCATTTTTTTATAGATATCTACTTAAAAATCTCCCTCAACTACCTATGAAAAATTAGTAATTAATCAAAAATTTGCACTTGGTTAGGTTGCGCGAAAGTGTGGTTTTAGAAGTTTCCCCCATAAACTACTTTCGTAAAAAGATATTAAAGAAACCCAACAACAATATACATCTCCATAAATTTAGATTAGTCTTTCCTCAAACTTTTCTAGGAAGGTTCCATCAAACCTCCCTACATTCTTTTTTACTAGATATCTAATAGACATCTCCAGAAAAGAGGGAGTAGGGAGTAGGGAGTAGGGAGTAGGGAGTAGGGAGTAGGGAGTAGGGGGAAAGAATTAACGGTTTATGCGTATGGGATTGATTTTATTTTTTATTTTTGGAGAGGTCTAATAGATATATTTTGAGTTGCGCTACCACTTTTTTCCTAGGTTATACTTTTCATGTCGCCCAGCAAAACACAACCTATACTATTACTTTCACCAGTTGTAAAAAATTAGGCGTTGGTGATTTTGGCTATGATTTTTCTGGAAATGGCGATTGACTAACTCCTAATTTAAAAGCATTTTATATTTGACAAATTTAGATTTCATAGCTTGATTCACCAACGCCGAAAATTAAATTCCGACTCCCAACTCCTTTCTAATGATGATGATGATGGTGGTCGTGATGATGATGATGGTTGTGAGAATGTCCATGTTCACCATTGTGACTATGACTATGAGTTGACTTTGCTTGTGCTACTGCTAAAGAAGGATTAACAGCTAAAGCATTTTCACTCAATAATTCCTCAATATAAAGGTTAGCCCACTCCGCAGCCATCTGCAAAAATTCTGGGCGGTCATTTACACAAGGCATTTGACGATAAGTTACTTCTGGATGTTTCCGACGCAAACTTTCAATAATATGCTCGACATCTAATAATGTTTCGTGGTTTTCTGTGGCAAAACCAATAGGCATAAATATAATAGATGTTGCACCTAATTCTATGAGGTTTTTTGCTGCAGTTTTAGCGTCTGGTTGAGTCCATTCAATGAGTGGAGTATCGTGGTTTAACCAACCTACAGAAATTAAAGGAAAACGATTTATTAAACGTTCCCGCACTGACTCATAAAGTGCTTGACTTTCATCAATTCCAGAAGTAAAACCTTTCGCTTTGTGGGGGCAACCATGATTTGTTAAAACAATGCCAATTTGAGATGGTAAATGAGCAACTTCTAGGTCATTAGAAATTTGTTCTTCTACCATTTTTGCCATTAAGTTAATATAATCTGGTTCGTTATAAAAAGAAGGAATATAACGTTGACCTTTAATCCAATGTTCGGTTTTATCTGCTAATTTTACTAATGCTTTATTAACTTGTTCGACGGCTATTCCACTTGTGAAAATAGAGTCAACTACTAATAAAGGATAAATCAATAATTTGTCAAATCCTTCAGATTTTATTTGTGTTAATACTTGTTCTGGTAGGTGGGGAGCGCAAAAGTTAAAAGCTTTGAAAACTTTGACGCGATCGCCCCATTTTACTTGGAGATTTTTTTCTATTCCTGCTCTTTGACTTTCAAATATAGCGTTATGAGGTGAGATGAAGTTGCCATGTTGATGACTCCATTCATGCAAGTCAAAAATAGCTAATAGTTTTGCTAAGGGAGGATATATCCAGGTAGGAACGGGAGCAAATTTAGCTGTGAGTAAGTTTAATGCTTGTTCGTTATAATTGGCAAAATCTTCATAACTTTCTACTTCGCCATATCCCATCAATAATACTGCTACTCTGTCTTGACTCGGAGATGCAGAATTTGTTGGGTTTTGAATTTTTTCTGGAGTTGTAACCACGCGCGTGCTCCTCTAGTTATGTTTATTAATTAACTCAATTAAAGAAAATGAGTAGTTTCACTCTGGTATTAGTTTAACACTCCCCACCGGGGGGATGGGTACTAAAATAGTTGAGATTATATAAAGGTTTTAAAAGTCAAAAGTCTTCTCTGAATAGTCCAGTAGTGGATTGACACAGCGAAAACTGTAGAGCAATATAAAAAATCATTTTCTGAAGCGCACGCCGGATGTGGATGGTTAGTGGAATTTTTCCGACTATTACTTATAGAGCAATATAAAAAATCATTTTCTGAAGCGCACGCCGGATGTGGATGGTTAGTGGAATTTTTCCGACTATTACTTATAGAGCAATATAAAAAATCATTTTCTGAAGCACCTGCCGGATGTGGATGGTTAGTGGAATTTTTCCGACTATTACTTATAGAGCAATAATCAATTCATTTTCTGAAGCGCACGCCGGATGTGGATGGGTAGGAAAATTTTCTTCTATCTGCCTATAGAGCAATAATAAATTCATTTTCTGAAGCGCACGCCCGATGTGGATGAATAGTGAAATTTTCTTCTATCTGCTTATAGAGCAATCTAAAAATTCATTTTCTGAAGCTCACGCCGGATGTGGATGAGTAGTGGAATTTTTCCGACCCCATGCGTAGGTCGCAATAATCAATTCATTTTCTGAAGCGCACGCCGGATGTGGATGAGTAGTGAATTTTTCCGACCCCATGCGTAGGTCGCAATAATCAATTCATTTTCTGAAGCACCTGCCGGATGTGGATGGGTAGGGAAAATTTTCTTCTATCTGCCTATAGAGCAATAATAAATTCATTTTCTGAAGCGCACGCCGGATGTGGATGAATAGTGAAATTTTCTTCTATCTGCTTATAGAGCAATCTAAAAATTCATTTTCTGAAGCGCACGCCGGATGTGGATGAGTAGTGAATTTTTCCGACCCCATGCGTAGGTCGCAATAATAAATTCATTTTCTGAAGCGCACGCCGGATGTGGATGGGTAGTCAAATTTTCTTCTATTGCGTATAGAGCAATAATCAATTCATTTTCTGAAGCACCTGCCGGATGTGGATGGTTAGTGGAATTTTCTT
>NZ_JAAHGT010001032.1 GCF_010672385.1 Okeania sp. SIO2F4 | reverse complement strand
AATATCCAAACTAACGGTGGTACTATTACCACCAACAAGATCCAAACTATCGCCAACAACGGTACTAGCGGTAATATCCGCCTCAATACTTATAAATTTCAAGGCAATATTAATACTGCCAATATTCAGTCAGTAGGCGATCGCTCGTCGGGAAAGGTAGAAGTTATCGCCCCCGATGGTTCGATCGCTACCAAAAATATTGGCAGTATTAATATTGCCTTGAAATTTATAAGTATTGAGGCGGATATTACCGCTAGTACCGTTGTTGGCGATAGTTTGGATCTTGTTGGTGGTAATAGTACCACCGTTAGTTTGGATATTGACATTACTGCTTTTTTCAGGTCCGAAGGAAGCGATGTTATAAATTTCAATATTGCCAGCAGAGTTAAGGTTAATATTACCACCTGTACCTTTTTCTGAAAAAGAAGCAATATGATTAATATGTAGGTTGCCGTTATTAGTAGTCTGAATATTGATATTACCACCCACACCTTCGATGGTAGTGGAGAAAATAGTCCCTGTTTTGATATCACCTTCCATACTGGTAATATTAACGTTACCACTATTTTGTTTTCCAAAAGAACTAATATGACCAGTCGTAATATTTCCTTTAGCTTCAATGGTAATATTACTACCATCACCTGAGCGCGATGCACCTTGTAGGTTAGGTAGAAATCTTTCAAAGGTAGCAGCAACTGCGGGATCTGTGAGATTTGTATTTTCTGGTAAGTTGCTAATTGTAACTCTTTGAGTAGTATCAATAGCACCGTTAGTGCTGATAATTGTGATGTCTCCTGCTTTGCTTGACTCATCACCTTGAATTGTTGTTGTAGCAGTAAGCAGGAAACTTGTATCGATATTTCCTTCTGCTTCCAAGGTAATATCTCCTCCATTACTGGTCATAGAAGTAGATTCTAGTCTACCCTTGCTTGTATTAATTTCTCCTCCTGCTTCCAGGGTAATATCTCCTGCATCACCATTGCCAAAAGAGCGAGAGTCTACATTTGCAGTTTGAATATTGCTTTCAGTATTCAGAGTGATATTACCTGCTGCATCGTAGGAGCGAGATATAAGTTGAGTAATAGATGTATCAATAACACCAGTGCTATTAAGGGAAATATTTCCTGCTTTTCCATTATTGGTAAATGTGGATATTGGTTCAGTTACAGTAATGTCACCTTCTGCGCTAATTTCTACATCCCCTCCACTAGAAGTTAAAATTCCTCTAATTGCATCAGTAGCGTTTCCTATAGATATTTCCTGAGTAGGAGAGTTAAAAAATGCGCCACCACTACCTCCTCTAGCTTCTAGGTTATTTACTTCTAGGCGAATTGGTTGTGTAGATAAACCAATTCCACCATTATTTCTAGTTTGAAAAATTACGCTGTCTGCTTTGATTAAAGAATTGTCGCTAGCTCTAAAAATGTTTCCCCCTGTCGTATCTACTGTAACTGTACCAGCAGTACGGAGGTTGCTCAAGGTTATGTCTCCAACTTCGCCAAGAGTTCCCATTTGTATTGTAATATTTCCACTCCCTGCATCTAATGTTGTATCTGTTGCCATTGTAATATTCGCTTGACCTGGTTCCCGATAATTGGCATTTGCATTGTTGTCATTAGCACTGAGAGTAATATTGCCATTTCCTCCAGAAGTATTTATGTCAGCGTTGACATTTATATTACGACCTGCTTTTATTTCTAGGTTGGATATTTTGTCTGAGTTAATAGGTTCGTTTATTGTAATATCGTTGTGTGCTTGTAAAGTAACTTCTCCGTCTCGATCGTTAATTTGCTCTACATCTATATTATTGGAATTTTCGTTAATATCCTCTTCTGTTCCATCAGTAACAGTGATATCTGTTGAAATATCAAGATCGCCTACCTCAATACTACCTTCATAAGCATTGATAGAAATATCTCCATCTGTACCATTTTCTGAGGATGTTGTTAGTTCTCCTTCATTAGTATTAACGTTACCGGAGTTACTACTTAACTGGATGTCACCTCCTTTTTCCATACCAGATGAATCAATATTGCCTGTGTAAATATTTCCTTCAGCACTCAGAATGATATTAGCTCCAATTCCTTTTTCTGAGGATGTTGTTAGTTCTCCTTCATTAGTATTAACTTCACCAGAGTTACTACTTAACTGTATGTCACCTCCTTTTTCCATACCAGATGAATCAATATTGCCTGTGTAAATATTTCTTTGAGCGCTCAGAATAATATTAGCTCCAGTTCCTTTTTTAGCAGAAGAGTTTAACCCACCTGGACTGGTATCAATACTACCCGCAGAACTAATAATTTCAATTTCTCCTCCTTTTTCTCCTCCAAATGTAGTGATATTACCTGTAATTACTGAGTCAGTAGCACTGATAGAAACATTTCCTCCAATTCCTCTATTTCCTCCATTACCTAAATTACTATAAGACTCTATAGCACCACCAGTAGTATCAATAATTCCTCCTGCACTGATAGAAACATTTCCTCCTCTTTCTCCATAAGAAGTATAAGAATAGATACTACCTGTAATAATATTACCTGCTGCCTTTAAACTGACATCACCCCCGCTACCATAACGACCATATAACGACCTTGAACGTAACGTACCTTTGGTTGTATCAATGTTGCTCTCAGACTCCAAAATAATATTTCCACCTTGATGATCTCCACTAACAATAGAAGATAAGAGTTTTTGTGTGAAAATATCTCCTTCTGCTTTGAGAGTGATATTTCCTCCATCCCCGTCAACAGCAGCAGATTGTATTTGACTTTGAGTAGTATCTATTTTTCCTCCTGCTTCAAGAGTAATATCACCACCTCTTCTATTTCTTTGTTCGTTTTCTGAGGATCTACCTTGTGAAATTGATGATATTAATCCTGTGGTAATATTTCGTCCAGCAGTTATTTCTATATTCCCTCCTTCTTTGTTGCTAAAAGATAAAATTGGTCCGTTGGTAGTATCAATAGAATTACCTGAATTTAAGATAATATTACCTCCCGTTTCTGCGCCATCTGCGCGAATATCACTTGTCTGAATATTTTCTCCAGCAGTTATTTCTATATTCCCACCTTCTTTTTCACTAGAAGATGAAACTCTACCATCATTAGTATTAATTGAGTTACCTGCATTTAGGATAATATTACCTCCTGTTTCAGTTGCTTTGGCATTGATATTATTTGTCTGAATATTTCCATCTGCCGTGAGTCTAATATTACCCCCATTTCCTAATTCAGAACTAGCATTAATTCCACCTTCTTTCGCATCAATTCCACCATGACTACTTTCCATAATAATATCCCCCCCATCTCCCTCACTTACCGCTGTCGAAATATC
>NZ_JAAHGT010001031.1 GCF_010672385.1 Okeania sp. SIO2F4 | reverse complement strand
TACTAGAAGCTGCTGAATATGCTCAAGAACTAAGGCGAATTGTCCGCTACCTTGGAGTTAGTGACGGTAATATGCAGGAAGGTTCCCTGCGGTGTGATGTTAATGTTTCTGTGCGACCTGTGGGACAAAAAGAATTTGGCACAAAGGTAGAAATCAAAAATATGAACTCCTTCAGTGCTATACAACGGGCGATCGAGTATGAAATTGAAAGGCAAACTGAAGCTATTGAAGTAGGAGAAAAAATTATTCAAGAAACTAGACTCTGGGAAGAGGGTTCTCAACGTACTATTAGTATGAGGGTTAAAGAGGGTTCTAGTGACTATCGTTATTTTCCCGAACCTGACATTCCACCTATTGAGGTATCAAGTCAACAGTTAGAAACTTGGAAAGCTGAGTTACCAGAGTTGCCCGCACACAAACGTCACCGTTATGAAAGTGAGTTAGGTTTATCTGCTTATGATACTCGTGTTCTGACTGACGACTGTAATGTAGCAAAATATTTTGAAGCTACAGTGGCAGCAGGTGGAAGTTCTAAACAAGCAGCCAACTGGGTAATGGGAGATATTACTGCTTTTTTGAAAAATGAAAAAATTAGTATTAATGATATTGCTCTGAAACCTGATAATTTGGCAGAATTAGTCACAATTATTGAAGATGGTACTATCAGTGGAAAAATTGCTAAGGATATTCTCCCAGAATTATTATCAAAAGGTGGTTCTCCTAAAGAATTAGTAGAGAAAAAAGGTCTAATTCAAATTTCAGATACTGGGGCGATAGAAGCAATTATTGATGAAGTTTTAGCCGCACATCCAGAAGAGTTAGCAAAATATCGTGGCGGTAAAACAAAACTCAAAGGTTTCTTTGTTGGGCAAGTGATGAAGAAAACTCAAGGTCGTGCCGATCCAAAGATGACAAATCAATTAATTAGTAAGAAGTTAGAAGGGTAGAAGTTTGAGGTGTTAGGTGTTAGGAAAATCTATTAATGAATGACCTACACCTAATAGACATATCCTATAATCAAAAATCAAATCAATTATCGTACATAAATAAATTAATTATTTTCCCCTACTCCCTACTCCCTACTCCCTCTTTGCCTGGAGATGTCTAATACAAATTTCCTTGCTTTAGGAATGATATAGAAGCCATTTGGTATATTTACCCGCGATTAAATTTTTGAGTTACGGAGTCGGGAGTGGAATAGAGGTAATACAGGGAAAAGATTGCAAAATGCTCCCTTAGCTACTTTTCTACTTTTAAGATTAGGATTGGATTTTTTCCTTCATTAAATCTTTCCATCTGTACTTCTGTAGTGGAAAATCACCAACATTTTCATTTTCTAGAGCTACCGGAAAAAAATCGCGTCTCAAAGGATTTTTGCCTGCATCCTGACAATTTTTGTGATATTATAAAGGTTAACTGGGGTTTATCGCCTATATGCATGACTTTTTATTCAACTAAATTGCCTTGCTCACAGACAATCAAAGTATTCAGCAATTTTCCCCAGGAGCAATACCAGAAATATTTTCATCCTGTGAGAGCTTCTCAAAAATGCTTACTTTTCCCCGATCAAATTTTTCCATCCATATCTTTTGAGTGCAAAACCACAAGCATTTTCATTACAAACCCGGTTTCTATACTTTTTTATGTGCAATTAACTCGTTTTTTCCTAAAACATCAAAGTATTAATTAATACTTTCTTCTAAAGCCTTTTTCGCCAGTCGAGTTAAATAAATAGTTACTAAAACTGTAGCAAGTAAACCAACTATATTAATCATCCATTTAGTTACTTCTATAGTAAAATTTGTAGGTTGTTGAGATGTATCAATTAAAGCAATATCGCCCATTAAAGAGCCAAGATAAACATACATAAATGTTCCTGGAATCATTCCCAAAGAACCAAAAATATAATCCTTTAAAGAAACCTGCATTACACCAAAAGCATAATTCAAAAGATTAAAAGGAAACAAAGGGCAAAGTCTAGTTAAAAATACAATTTTCAATCCTTCTTTCACAACAGCTTGGTTAATAGCATTGAATTTTAGATTTTTACTCAATTGTTGAGAAACCCGATAGCGAGATATGTATCTACCAATTATAAAAGCTATTGTAGCGCCTAAAGTTGAAGCCAAAAATACATAAATTGACCCCCGAAAAACTCCAAATATTACTCCTCCTCCTAGAGTCAAAACTGAACCAGGAATTAATAGTAAAGTAGCTAAATTATAAATAATGATGAAGGTTATAGGACCCCAGAAACCTAGACTTTCAATCCATATTAATGTATTTCTTAAAACTTCCGGTAGGTTAAAATATTTGCCTGTAATAATTAGGATTGTAACTACAATAAATAATAAAATAAATTTGCCAATTTTTTTTAATTTTATATTTCTATAAGTAGTTTTAATTATATTCATCATCTAAGTAGCCGGGCATAATTAAATGTTACTATTTGATTGCAACTTTAACAGAGTGTAAGTAAGCAATATCAAGATTATGGAATGTATAAATCTTCTGTTACATCGTCATGTTTCTTTCCGCCCACTTAATACCGTTTAATGGAAGTCAAAAGTAATACAATGTTCGGATAATTAGTGAAAAAAACTTTCTCCTCCTTATATATTCAAACTTTCTCCTCTTCCTCTTCGCTTCTAACTCCTGACTCCTTATTTATAACTATTCAACCGGACGCGATCTAAAAGGTCAAATTTAATAAACTGAAAACTTTGACATTACATTAATTTTAAGAAATTATTTGAAATTTAAAGTTTAAAACTATTTGTGACATCTTTAAAGTGAATTGGTATAACTTATCACGAAAAAACCTCTAAATTTTCACCCTAAATGTATTGATTAAGTTTTTTTTCCTTCTTGAATAACTTTTTAATTAAATTTATTTGAACCATATCATCATCAAATTATAATTATCTGAATTAACTATGAATTTTGCCTGAGAATAAATGATAGATAGATACAGCAATCCGATTTAAGTTGTAATATTTTGCTGACAGGGGCTAATCGCCATTCACCCTTACAGGAGTCATAATTTTAAAGGTTTTCGGTTCAAATTAACTATTATAAAAATTCTCACAACCAATGCGCGGATTGCTATATTAAGTAGCCCAATATAATTAAATGTCATTATGTATGATATTTATGGTAAGTTCCGACTTAACCCGACTTCTAAGGGTTGAAACTGCACTTACAGCAATTTTTAGGATGGTGAGGTACAGTTTAATACTAATTTCTATTCCCTATTCCATGAAACTTTGTACCTCATTAACTCCAAAACTGCTTTCAACAATTA
This sequence comes from Okeania sp. SIO2F4, assembly GCF_010672385.1. Taxonomy (GTDB): domain Bacteria; phylum Cyanobacteriota; class Cyanobacteriia; order Cyanobacteriales; family Microcoleaceae; genus Trichodesmium. Next base: position 32 of record NZ_JAAHGT010001031.1, on the reverse strand, counting down.
ATAATTAATAATTACCTCTCCTTGAAAACGGA
>NZ_JAAHGT010001030.1 GCF_010672385.1 Okeania sp. SIO2F4 | reverse complement strand
TATGAACAACAAAAATCTATCTTAAAAATATTTGCAGCTCGAGCTGGAGCTGAAATTGAGCGCCAGTTAGCTGAAAAAGCTTTAAAACAGCAAAATATTTATTTACAAGAAACTCTGGAAAAATTGCAAAAGACTCAAGCTCAACTCATTCACGCCGAAAAAATGTCTGGTTTAGGACAAATGGTTGCTGGAGTTGCCCATGAGATGAATAATCCTGTCACCTTTATTTCATGTAACTTAAAATACGTTAATGAATATACAAAATATTTATTAGATTTAGTTCATATTTTTCAGAAAAATTCCCCAAATTTACCTTATGAAATTGCAGCAAAAATTGAAGAGATAGAATTAGATTATATTGAGGAAGATTTTCCTAAATTATTAGGTTCAATTGCCAGAGGAGCAAACCGAATTAGTGAAGTTGTCAAATCATTGCGAATTTTTTCTCACCTAGATGAAGCCAACATAAAACATGTAGATATTCATGCAGGTATTAACAGTACTTTACTTATTCTTCAAGCTCGTTTAAAAAATCAGCGGTTTCACATTGAAGTAATTAAAGACTATGGTGAACTACCTCTAGTGCATTGTTATGCTAGTGCATTAAATCAAGTGATAATGAATATTATCAATAATGCAATTGATGCACTAGAAACAAAATTTTATCAAAACAAATTTACAGAAGAACAAGCAAAAATCTGTATCAGAACAGAAAAATTAGAAAATGATTGGATTGGGATTTATATTTCTGATAATGGTTTGGGTATCAAAGAGTACAATTGCTCTAAAATCTTCGACCCCTTTTTTACAACTAAACCAGTTGGTCAAGGTACAGGTTTAGGGTTATCAATTAGTTATCAAATTATTGTTGAACATCACAAAGGAAAAATAAAGTGTATTTCCTCTCCTGAAAAAGGATCTGAATTTGTGATTGAAATACCAATTTAATTTTTTTTCGTTATTTGAATATAGGGGTTATGATATTAATGAGATACAACATTTTTGCTTTATTCTCTATTTTTTATCTGTTCCATACTCCCTATTTCCTATTTCCTAAAATCCCAAGCTTGTGTATTTCATTTATGTTGAGAAATGGTATAAAAATATTTATCAATTTTAATTTGAGTAGAACACAATAGGGATATACCATAGAGCCTCTCTAAAAGCGTTTTGGTTTTGACTGTGGGTTCATCTACCTGAAAAGCACTATAAATACCCAACAACTTATAGATTCCTTGTGTTTTTTATTTTTTATTTTTATTTTTATTTTATTATTGATCCACTCTACGATACAATTCTCGGGCCTTGAGAAAATCAACAAAAATCACACAAAACTGTACTTAAATTCGTCTCAAAAAGTTACTTCTTACTGTACAATACACCGGGTATTAAATGATTTTGTCATCTTGACCAAAAAACAAGGTCTCAACCGTCCCCTTTTAATGGGACTTATACCATTTCTCAAAAAGAATGGTATATCAAATTGGGTGGGGAAGTGTGGGGAGTGTGGGGGGTTGGGGGAGAATTCATTAATGGATAATTGATAATTGATAATTACCCCTGGTTAAAACAAATGCGGGAATTGAATATCAGAAAATTCAAGAGCACTTTTCTCTTGGTCGATTGGATATGGCGAGGTCTCCTCGCCATCCCATCCTACGGAATGCTGCCTCTTGCCTCCTGCGGAGGAGCTGCGCTAACACAGGAGGTGCCTCTTGCAGAGGAGCTGCCTCTTGCAGAGGAGGTGCCTCTTTCAGAGGAGCTGCGCTAACACAGGAGCTGCGCTAACGCTAACGCAATTCAAGTCGCTCCGCGAAACCCTTTTCATGTCGGCGACAGCCGAAACGCAAACGACCGCTTTTTCCCTTATGGGGGAGGCTAATAAAGCTAAATCATTTAATTAATAATTATTAATTATTAATTATTCGGTAAAAGTAGGAAGAATCAATACTGACCGATTAATAATTGTCAAAAAAAGACTTTAAACCTTGGTAACTATTTGACTTTTGAAGTCTAGCTGAAGTGTAGCATTACTTTTAGTAATTGGTATTACACAAAATAGAAGCAAAAAATAGACTCAAATATAGACTGGCAGAGCTTTTGAAGTCAAAAAGATATAAATCCTTAATCAGTAAGGGTTCTAGCAATTTTTAGGTCATCGACGTAATTCCCTTGTCTAGACTGACTTTAACCCATTTTTTCTTCCAGAAAATGTCTAAGTACCATTAATAAGATGAAAAAAATTAACTTCAGTATTCCAAGTCTTCTAATTCAGTAGAAGGTAATCATAACTGAATAACTGATAACTGAAATGACTCCTATCCACCTGTCTTTATTTTGCTAATTACCACCTAATAATATAATTATCAATTGACAATTCATCAATCATCACAATTTTGAGAACTAACAATCATATTTACTAATCACAAAACCACTAAATTTCCGTTCCATATTTCCAGAATATTCAGGTGTATCAAATTATCCATTGCCATCAATGATTTAAAACTAAAAAAATATGCTAAATCCTAGAAAAAATCCCCTATATACATTATCTACAGCCTTCAAACAAACTTTACGTCACCCCCAAAAAAAATTATTACTACTAGGATTTATTGCACTTGGTATAGTAACTTTAGGAATAAAACAAGAATTAGCCAAAGCACAAGAAGCCAAAATTACTAACCAACAAATAGCCTACGTCAACAACTGGCAAAACGCTTCCTTCCCTGTAGAAAACTTTCAAGGATACACATCACCCTTTGGCCCTCGTGGTGGAGGGTTTCATTATGGATTAGACTTAGCAGCTCCCCTAGGAAGTTATATCCGAAGTTGGTGGACTGGTAAAGTTGTCGAAGTTTGGGAAGACGGTCGGTGTGGTACTGGCATTGTAATTCAGTCAGGTTATTGGGAACACGTCTACTGTCACGTTCAAGGAAGTGTAGAAACTCGTAACGGACGTCGTTATTTAGTAGATCGTGGTGGTGGAATTATGCTACTTCAAGGTCAAGTTTTGCCTGCGGGGAGTCGAATAGCTAGAGTCGGAATGACTGGTAGAACAAGTGGCCCTCATCTTCATTGGGGTTTAAAATATGGGGGACGCTGGGTAGACCCTGGTTTAATCTTACGAGAAATGTACGCTCAACAAACTAGACAGTTATCACGCTTAGAACGTAGATAATTTCAAGCTTGGTACTTAAAGATGAGCTAATCTAAGACGTTATAGTTTTTGAGTCGGGAATATAAACAGCCAAAAATTTTCAACCCAATCATTTCTATCACCCTTAGAGATTTTTTTCCCAAACCACCAAAATTTTGAGACTTATATAAGACGTTATAG
>NZ_JAAHGT010000103.1 GCF_010672385.1 Okeania sp. SIO2F4 | reverse complement strand
ATCTGATAATCGCGCGTCACACTGTAACTATCAGGACCAGAAACGGTGAGCTGCATGTCCGAAATGCCGGAGCCGTCGGCGGTGAAGCGCACGCCTTGATCGGCACGCGTTCCGCTTGGAATGGCTTTGGACAGTTCGGCAGCTGCGACGCTGATGGGTGATGACGCGGTCAGGGTCGCAGCAAACTCGCCATCCGGCAGCTCGACATTGTCGATGCTGACAGTCGCCGCAAGCCACCCATTTTTATTACTCTTGTTGGAGCATAAAAATTGTGGATTAGGAATTTGCTTTTTTCTGACAGCTATCACCCCAGCCATAATTGTCTGTAGAAATTTTTCCTTGCATCAAATAGTTTCCTAATTACAGCCTAGCAATTTAGAACAACAGAAGGTATAAACATCTCTAAATAATTATCAGGGTTTTCTCAGGATCAATAGCTAAGTTAATAACAATTATAATTCGAGTATTTCGTAGCAATTAAAGAGTCAAATGAAGTTTCTCTTGAAATGGCCAAAAAAATTAAAATTCGGACAATTTAATGATTCATCATCTTTACAAACACGTCTCACAGTAGGTATTGCAGTATTTTCAGTATTAGGACTAGGCAGTGTGGCTTTGTGGACAAGTTGGAAGATGCAGCAATTATTGGTAGTCAGTCATAAGCATAACATTGAGCAAATAGCTAAACGTTTTCCCAAAGATGTTGAAATGTATAGCAAAATGTGGTATCCGAAAAAAAGTTTACAGAAAGCCATTGATAATTTAACACTGGCCAATGTATTTCTTTGGGTAAAAAGTCAGGATGGAAATATTTTGGCTGAATCACAAAGTTTGCGGAATGATATTGACCACTTTATTTTAAAGTCTCTAACTGAGATGCCACTCGAATCTTTAGTATATCCGATTAATGGACGCTATTTTGTTTTGTGTGGTGGCCCTATAACAGTTAATGGGATGAGTATTGGTAAACTTTATATTGCTTTGGACATTACCCGCGATCAAAAGATGTTAGTGACCATGGTGATGAGTCTGAGTGTGGCTAGTATCTTGGCAATCGTGGTAGTGACGGTTGCTATTACTATTTATATTCAACGTTCCCTCATACCTCTATGTCAGATTAGTCGATTTGCTGATAATGTTAATGCCGATCGTTTGGCTGAAGCAAGGGTTTCTTTGGAACAAGCTCCTAGTGAAGTAAAGCAGTTGGCAAAAACTTTGGATACTATGTTAGGTCGGTTGTCTGATTCTTGGGAGCAGCAAAGGCAATTTGTGAGTAATGTTTCTCATGAGTTAAGAACTCCTTTAACTATTGTTTCTGGGTATCTCCAAAGTATTCTTAGACGGGGTAATAATTTGACAGAGACTCAGAAGGAGGCAATTTTGGTTGCTTCTGGAGAAGCACAACGCACGATTGAGTTATTGAAAGATTTGCTGGAGTTAGCTAGAGCGGATAGTGGCCAAATTCACTTTCATTTGGAATCGGTGCTGCTGAATGATTTGGTGGCGGAAGTAGTGGAAATGGCAAAGCAGTGTAGCGATCGAGAAATTATTCTGAGATTGGAGAATGGGGGTAATATTGTTAATCAAGAAAAAGTATCTAGTTTCAGTAAAAATGAAGTTTTGACAGGAACAAATAATTTAGTTTGTTTTGATTTTGACAACTCTAATAAATTATCGTCAGAGATTAATTTAGATGATAATTATCTGGGTAGTGGGTTAAGTTTAAAATCAAAAAGTATTCCTCAAGTTAAGCAAAGCTATGTTGTTCAATCTAGAAATTTATCGTTAATTGAAGTAATAGTAGATCCTAATCGTCTTAAGCAGGTTTTACTGAATTTAATTGACAATGCTGTTAAATATTCTGAGCCAGATTCTCCTGTTATCTTAAATGTGTATCAAAAAGGTGGTGAAGCAATAATTCAGGTTTGTGACGAAGGTAAAGGTATTCCTTTGTCGCAACAAGCTAAGATTTTTGAACGTTTTTATCGAGGTGATGAAGCTAGAAATCGTTCTGGTAATGGAGCTGGTTTAGGTTTGTCTATTGTGCAAACTTTAGTAGAAGGAATGGGAGGAAATATTCAGGTTTATTCAAAGTTAGATCAAGGGAGTGTATTTACAGTTAAGTTTCAACTAAAAAAATAGCTTTTTTTAAATGTTAGTATTAATTAATCTCAGCTCCATTTGCATAATTACTATTGATAAGTAGTAGGAGATAAATCAAAAGTTCTGTGTTAATAAATGTAAAAAGATGATTTATTGATAATAGATAATTACCTCTGGTTAAAACCGCAACGGAATTGAATATAAGGAAATATTCTAGCACTTTTTTCCCCTATTGGGGGAGGCAGAGTAAGCTGAATTATTTAATTAATAATTAATAATTATTAATTATTCGGTAATTTTTATGTCATAAGTGTTTTGGTAATCTGTACAAAACTAAGAGGAAGAGCAATTACTCTAGATGCAGGAATTAAATATTTTTTGGCTGATAGTAATGGCAATACTGTTGAAAATATTCATTTCTATAGAAAGTCTCAAAAGCACTTATAGAGCAAATGATCATAAGTCATAATAAGTACAGATGATGTAGATATTGTAAATTTCACATCTTCTTTTAGATTTTTTCATATACTTTTCTTTATCTGTTCCCTGCTCTGTGCTGAATTGGCAACCTAATGTAGAATATTTGACTACCATAAAATTAAATATTAATCAGCTTTGGGCACAAAATTAAAATATATTAAATATTTTACTTATGGGATTTTTTATTACAGATAGTTTAGGTAATATTGTTGAAATTAATCAAAAAGCAAAGCAGATTTTTGGCTGGCTAGATCGGGAAATTGAGTTACTCAAAGCTACAAAATTAAACTGGAAAATTATTAGAAATAATGGCACAGATATGCCAAAAAATGAGTATCCTTGGATTGTTGCCTCCAGAGAAAAACGCAGTGTTGAAAATTTAGAAATGGGAGTAACAAAAGATTGCCAAGAAGTTATTTGGCTGAGTGTAACATCTACTCCTGTATCAAGTTTCATTGATAGAATTTTCACAGCTTATGTGGATATAACAAAATGGAAAAAAGTTTAAAAAAAATTACAAAATTCAGAGATAAAGTACCGTGCATTAATGCAAGATGCTGGTGAAGCAATTTTAATTGCAAATTTACAGGGTAAGATTATAGAAGCTAATTATAAAGCTACAGAAATATTGGGTTATCAGAGAGAAGAGCTTGTGCAAATGCACACTAACCAAATTCATCCACCAGAAGCACAGCAAAAATTAATAACAGAAATACTTGAAACAGCAAAAAAAGGTAAAAAATTCATCCCAAATATTTTGGCTTTGAGAAAAGATGGGAATTGGGTTTGGGTGAATATTATCTATAAAATTATTCAGTTAGATCGAGATGAAAAATTGTATCAAGTCATTTTACAAGACATTACTCCCTATGTAATAGCTGAAGCAGCATTGAGAGATAGTGAAGAAAGATTTCGTGCTATTTTTGAACAATCTGTACTAGGAATATTTTTGGCTACTTTATCAGGAAAAATTTTCCGCATTAACCAAGCATTTACAGATATTTTAGGTTATAGTGATGCTGACTTATCAAATTTTAATTTTGTCGATATTATTGAGCTTGAGCAACGGCAAGCTTATGATATTAATTTACAATCTATTATTGCTGGCAAAATACTAAATTTTGCAACTGAAAACCGTTTAATTCACCAAAACGGTAGATTTATTTGGTCATCTTTAACTGTATCTTTAATCAAAATTTATGAAGAAAAAAAATACTTAATTGGCTTGATTGAAAATATTAGTCAACGTAAACAAATAGAATTGGATTTGAAAAAAAGTGAAGAACGTTGGCAATTGGCATTGCGTGGTAATAATGATGGAATATGGGATTGTAATCTTCAAACTAATGAATGCTTTTATTCAGCCCGTTGCCAAGAAATTTTAGGTTATACAGAAACTGATATTTTTCATCACCTAGATGATTGGAAAAGTCGTATCCATCCTGATGATATTAATTTGGTAACAGAGTCAATCTATGTTGGTGATATAATTATTTGTTAATATAATCTCCTTTTTTGAATCTGGTATTAAGATGTAATTAATTGTGCTTGAATTTAGTGCAAATAGTAGGGACTATAGTAATCCTAAATAATTCAATAAATTAGTCATATTTCACAACAATTATAAATTATGAAAATCAATATTTTTTATAAACTAAAACTTAGGTTTTTCAAATCATTAGGAAAACTTAAATCAATACATATATTAACAATATTTATCAGCTTATTTGGATTGTGGGTAGTATTTGACTTATCAACCAACATATTGGCTGAATTTTTATGGTTTGAAGAACTGAATTATTTGCCTGTCTTAATAACTAAATTGCAAACAGAAACTTTAATTTGGATAATTACTTTTTTAATTACAACAGGCTTTTTTTTAGCAAATCTCAGATTAGCCAGTATATTTAAATATTCAAAAAAACAAGTTCAGATAACTCAAGTATCTGAAGAAATGATGCTAATTCCTCCAGTTACTATGCCGTCAAGTAAATTGCGTATTGAACCTTCACTAGGGTTAGGTTGGTTATTATGTTTTATATTAGGATTAATTCTATTAGTAGGATTAATTTTAACTCATTATATTGAGGTCTTTACAAATTACTGGCATCCTGATTTCACAGTTGCTAAGGTATCCCCACAAATTCCATCAGAATTTAGCATAGAATCAATTTGGAAAATACTCATCTCAATACCATCTAACTGGTGGTTATTAGGATTATTTATTCTGTTATTTCTTGCTGTGATTATTAATCCTATATTCTGGTTAAGTGTATTTGCAATATTGCTCAGTTTGGTTTTTAGCTTTATTCTTTCCAGTCATTGGGGAAATATATTACAGGTATTAAATACGACTCCCTTTAATAAAAGTGAAGATTTATTTCAGATAGATATTAGCTTTTATGTTTTTCAACTTCCCATTTTGCAACTATTAAAATTTTGGTTAATTGGATTATTTTTATATGGACTAGCTGCTTGCACAGTCATATATTTATTGTCAGGTCAAAGTTTAAGCAAAGGCAATTTTTATCAATTTTCTCAAGAACAACAACGACATCTTCATGCTTTAGGTGGAGGTTTTATATTAACCGTAGCATTTAGTTACTTTCTCGCTTGTTTTGAATTACTTTATTCTCAACGCGGTGTAATTTATGGTGCTAGTTATACCGATGTCAAAGTTCAGTTTCCTGTGTATGTATTTTTGGCAGTTTTGGCATTATTAATTGCATTTTTTCTATTTTCGCAAGCAATTTTTTCAGTCAAAACTATTCAGCCTTATATTGAAGCAAGTCTGTGGTTTATGCGTTTAGGTCGTAAGAGGAAAAGAAAGACAAAAGTTAGCGCAAAATTATTTGCTAATAGCTATTCATTAAGAGCTATCTTGACATGGTATTTAACAATCGCAGTAGTAGCTAGTTGGCTTATACCAGAAATTGTACAAATAGCAATCGTACAACCTAATGAGATAGAACGAGAAATTCCTTATATTAAACGTAGTATTAAATTTACAAAAGAAGCTTATGTTGACGTAGATAAATTAGAAGTAAAACTTTTTGACCCAGACAATAAACTTACTTATACTGACTTAATCAATAATAAATTAATTATTGATAATATTCGCCTTTGGGATACAAGACCAATTTTACAAACGAATCGGCAATTACAACAAATTCGACCTTACTATGAATTTCTAAATGCCGATATAGACCGTTACACATTTCTGAAACAAGAGTCACAAAGAACAAAAGATAATCCTACTGAAAAACAACAAGTAATTATAACTGCTAGAGAACTAAACTATGAATCTGTACCTGAACCAGCACAGACTTGGGTGAACAAACATTTAGTCTATACTCATGGTTATGGTTTTACTATTTCTCCAGTTAATCAAGTTGAAAATAGTGGATTGCCAGAATATTTTGTTAAAAATATCGGACCAGATCCAACACTTGAAAAGAATAGCACTTTAGAAGTATTAGACAGAATTAGATACAGCATTCCTATCGGTAAACCGAGAATTTATTATGGAGAACTTACTAATACTAATGTCATTACTTCCACCGCAGAAAAAGATAGAGAATTAGATTATCCTAGTGGAGAAGCAAATTCCTATAATACTTATGATGGAACCGGGGGTATTGTTATTGGTAAAGGGTGGCAAAGATGGATATTTGCTAAATATTTGAAAAACTGGAGAATGTTATTAACTAATAAATTTACACCTGAAACAAAACTCTTATATCGTCGTAATATTAATGCTAGAGTCCGAGCGATAGCTCCATTTTTACGTTACGATTATGACCCTTATTTAGTAGTAGCTAATCCTAACTTTGGCCAGCAAAATATTACTCAAAGAAATCCTAATTATCTCTACTGGATTATTGATGCTTATACTACGACTAATCACTATCCTTATTCAGACCCAGAAAATAATGAATTTAATTATATTCGTAATTCAGTAAAAGTTGTAATTGATGCTTACAATGGCTCAGTCAAATTCTATGTTGCTGACCCAAAAGACCCTATTATTAGAACCTGGAAAAAAGTATTTCCAGATATGTTTAATCCCACAGAAGAAATGCCAACCAGTCTTCGTACTCATATCCGCTATCCACTAGATTTATTTCAAGTACAATCTGAAGTATTGGCAACTTATCACATGGATGACCCCCGTGTATTTTATAATCGGGAAGACTTATGGCGGGTGCCCATTGAAATTTATGGTAGTCAACAACAAAAAGTTGAACCTTATTATCTAATCACAAAATTACCAGAAGAAACTTTAGAAGAATTTATTTTACTTCTACCTTATACTCCAGCAAGTCGTAATAATTTAATTGCTTGGTTGGCAGCTAGATCGGATGAGGAAAATTATGGTAAATTACTGTTATATCAATTCCCTAAAGAACGATTAATATATGGTCCTGAACAAATTGAAGCTTTAATTAATCAAGACCCAGAAATATCACAGCAGATTTCTCTTTGGAATCGTGAAGGTTCAAAAGCAATTCAAGGAAATTTATTAGTAATTCCTATTAATAAATCCCTGCTTTACGTTGAACCTATTTATTTAGAAGCAGAGCAAAATAGTTTGCCAACTTTAACAAGAGTAATTGTTTCTTATGAAAACAGAATTGTGATGAAGGCAACTCTTGATGAAGCACTTCGAGAAGTTTTTCAGGAAAATAGGGAGTAGAGAGTAGGGAGTAGGGAGTAGGGGGGAATGAAGAAGGAAAAAGTTAGGTAGTGGGAGCATCTTGCTCCCTCCCTTGTTCCCTAACGTCTGAGTTAGTTAACTATGATGGAAATTTTCCTTACGCTAATGCACCGAAAGGAATATATCAAACAGAAACAACATATCTGGGAATTTTTCCACCCAATAGTTTTGGTTTATACGATATGCACGGCAATGTCTACGAATGGTGTCAGGATGTTTGGCATGATAGCTATGAGGGTGCGCCTACTGATGGAAGTGCTTGGGAAACTGGAGGAAATACTAAGTATAGACTGCTCCGTGGCGGTTGCTGGAATAACTATTCTAGGAATTGCCGGAGTGCCAGGCGTTTCTTTAAGTATGCCGACAGCCTCAGCAACGGTAGGGGTTTTCGGATTATCTCGTCTTCCCCGGTAATTTCTTCACGTTCCTAGGATTCTTCCTCTTTTCCCCTTTTCTCTCTTTTTCTTTTTTCTTTCCCTCCCGCGAAGAGGGGAGAAGTTTTTTCAGTTATCAGTTTATCGATCAAATTCAGAGAAAAAAACATTTTATGAAGCACCCACAGAAGAAAAAGTCATAGTAGAGAACCTGCATTTTGTGTAGCTACCAAAAAAAAGCGGCGCGGAAAAGATTTACCTCTTGCATCCGCAAAAAAATCATGGTACGATTTAATAATTATGAGTCTTTTGTACCTACGCATGACTATTTATTCAACAAAAAACATCGCCAGACCACCTTTGAAAAACCTAGCCAATCCTAGACATTTTTAGGAATTGTCTCTCAAAGGTTGCAGATTAAGTCTTAACTGACTACGTTGCCTAAGTCAAGACCACCATTTTGCTCTATACGCAACAGTTAATACATTTTCTGAAGCACCCAGCCATAGGAGATGAATAGTGGAATTTTTCTACTATTGCTCTATACGCAACAGTCAATACATTTCCTGAAGCACTCCGCCATAGGAGATGAATAGTCAAATTTTGCCACAGATGAACCGATGAGAGAATCTGCATTTTGTGTAGCTTCCGAAAAAAAAATCGGCGCGGAAAGGATTTTCCCCTTGCATCGGCAAAAAAATCATGGTACTATTTAATCATTAGGAGTCGTTCGTACCTACACATGACTATTTATTCAACTAATAATTTTAATGAAAAAGAAAAAGTTAGTGGCAGGAGAAATAGAGAAGCGATCGCTCAAATTCTGAGAAACAATTATTTTATGAAGCACTCAAAAGAAAAAGTCAGAGCCGAGAATCTGCATTTTGTGGAGCTACAAAAAAAAATCGGCGCTGAAAAGATTTACCTATTGCATCGGAAAAAAATTCATGGTAAAATTATAGCATTGGGGTTTGTTAGCACCTATACATGACTATTTATTCAACTCAAAATATATATTTGTAGATAAGATATTAAGGTGTCGCCGAAGTAACAGTAAAATTACATCAATTTAGATAGAATCAAAAATATATCAAAATATTAAGTAAAAATGAAAGTCGAAGAAGCATTGGAAGTTCTGGAGACAGTTCTACCTCCAGGCTCCTTGAACGCTGTGAAAAAAATGGTATTTTCTCAAGCATGGGAAGGTAAAGGATATTGTGAAATTGCCGAGCAAGCAGGCTACGATCCAGACTACATAAAAGGAGTAGCTGCCAACTTATGGCAAAGTCTTTCTAGTCTCTTGAATGAAAAAGTAACCAAGAAAAATTTTCGCCCTCTGCTGAGACAAAAATTTGACACTCAGAAATTATGTCTTGCCAAAACCGAAAATATTCAACAGCAAATATTCCAGCCTTCCACAGAAACAAAAAAAACACTGTCTAAACCAAAAGCAATTGACTGGGGAGAAGCCATAGATGTTTCCGTCTTTTACGGACGGTCTCAAGAACTAAACCAACTCCAACAATATATTATCGCAGATCGTTGTCGCTCGATCGCCCTACTTGGTATGGGTGGCATTGGTAAAACAGCATTAGCAGCGAAAGTCGCCCAACAACTACAGAGTGAATTTGACTATATAATTTGGCGATCGCTCCGCCACTCTCCTCCACTAGAAACAATGCTGAGGGAACTTATTTCATTTTTCTCTCACCAAGAATGTACTCAAGGAGAACTAAGCAAACTTATTGAATACTTACGGAACTCACGCTGTCTGATAATTTTAGATAGTGTCGAAACTATTTTAAAACCTGGATGTACAGGTCATTATCGTTCTGGCTACGAAAACTATAGCCAACTATTTCAGTTGATTAGTCAAACATCTCACTCTAGCTGCCTCATTCTCACCAGTCGAGAAAAACCCCCAGAAATAGCAGCCTTTGAAAGTATAGATACAGCAGTACGATCTCTACAACTATTTGGTTCAAAAGAAATAGCCAAAGCCTTACTAAAAACTAAAGAAATATCAGGTTCAGAAGCACAAAAACAACAACTAAGTGAATATTACAGCTATAGTCCCCTAGCATTAAAAATAGTCATCACCTCCATCAAAGACTTATTCGATGGAGACCTAACAGAATTTCTCCAACATAATACTGCCACATTCAATGGTATTCGCCGACTCCTCAACCAACACTTTCATCGTCTCTCAGAACTAGAAAAAAAAATCATCGTTTGGTTAGCAGTTAACCAAGACTGGACTAACGTAAAAAAATTAGAAACCGATATTCTGCCAGCAGTTTCCAAAGTTAATCTACTAGAAAGTTTAGAAGCTCTCATCTGGCGCTCTATAGTCAAGAAAAAATTAAGTATGTACACACTTGAACCTCTAATAATGGAGTACATTCTTAACTACTTAATTGAAGAGATTGTTACTGAATTAACTACTACTAACTTAAACTTATTTATTACTCATTCCTTAATCCTAACCACTGGTAAACGCTCGATTAAAGAACGACAAAATCAGCTAATTATCGAACCTATTGCGAGACAAATAAGTAAAATATTTAGTTCTACTCAAGCTCTAGAAAAACAATTATTATTAATTTTAAATAAATTACAAGCTAACGAAAATTTATTATGTAGTTACGCTATAGAAAATCTAATTAATTTGTGTATGAAACTAGAGATTGACTTAATGGTGGGCGATCTTTATTCTCACAAAATAGAATGTCGTCAATCTGCTCATATCTCTTCTCAAAAAGCTATTGAAGTATTAAATAAAACTAACCACAAAAACTCAGATTTTTGTGCAATAGTTCCTGGGAAAATTTGCCCTGCAAGTCAAATTAATCAACACAAATGCCATGAAAATAATCAGTCACAGTTGGTAGATAATAACTCCTGTATTTGTCCTACTAATTTTGTAGATTTATCCGATCAGAATTACCAAGAATCACAAAAGCAACAACAAGATGGAAATATTTTACATAATCCAATGTTGTTAGAGAAAATGCAAATACCAACATTAGACAATATTTCCGTCATAGCTTCTAGTCCTAATAAACAGTTTTTAGCGATCGCCGATCTATGGGGAAATGTTCGTCTTTTGCCAATGGTAAATTCCCAACCACATCCACACATAGTTTTTAAGGGTCATACTCAAGAAATACATTCTATTGTTTGGAGTCCAGATGGAAATTTTTTAGCAACTGGAAGTGACGATTTAACAGTAAGATTATGGGATATTAATACAGGTAAATGTCTGCAAATTTTTAATGAACATACAGCTCGAATTTATTCTTTAATTTGGAGCCAAAATAGTCAAACTATTATTAGTAAAAGCGAAGATGAAACTATTAAGCTCTGGGATATTTCCACTGGTAAATGTTTGCATACTTGGTCAGCGGAGAACTTTATTCAATCTTTTGGTGACTTAGATTCATCAGCAACTCATATTTGTGAATTTTTAGCTCCTACTTTTTATGAAGTTGAATGTCCTGTTAGTCTAAGGATGAATAGTTTAAGTTTTGTTGGGTTTGCAGATTCTGAATTGAATTCTGACCCTTTAGTATCTTTTATATTTGCATTTGAGTGTTGCACTGACTAAAGTTATGGTTGTTAAAATATAAAATTTTGGGCGTTGCATAGAGTGTGGGATGAATTGTAGCCTTGGATAAAAAATAAGTATGAAGTATTTTAAAGATAAGATTTACCTGTTCCAAAAAGATTCATCCCTTGATTCAGCAACGCCAAATTTTGTGAACTTCCTTTATAGAAAAAATTCTCCTGTGAAGGACCCTAGAAGAAAATTAGCGACAGACAAGGATTTTGCCACAGATGCAAGGATTAGAAAATCTGCATTTTGTGTAGCTCCCAAAAAACGGCGACAAAAGGATTTTGCTCTTGCATCCACAAAAAAATCATGGTATGATTTAATTAATGGGAGTCGCTCGTACCTATACATGACTTTTTATTCAACTAAGAGGCAAGGATTTTGCCACAGAAGCACCGATGATTATATGACCTAGTAGAAGCGATAGAACTCTGTTCCGCTGTCGCGTTTTGGCTGTCGCATGAAAGGCGGAGCAAGTGCGGCAGCTATATCGCTCAGATCTAGAAAAAACATCCTGTGCAGACCTGGAAAAATCAGTAGCAGCAGAGATATCGAAGCGATCGCTCAGATGTAGAAAAAACATTCTGTAAAGCACCTAAAAATAAAATTAGTGACAGACAAGGATTTTGCCACAGATGCAAGGATTAGAGAATCTGCATTTTGTGGAGCTACAAAAAAACGTGACGAAAGAATTTTGCTCTGGCATTAGAAATAAAATTATAGTAATATGTAATTGTTTTATCTTTTATTTATTTACACATAACTTTTTATTCAACTCAAATAGAAAATATATTTTAATATTTTAAGGATTGAGTTTATCTAAATTAAAGATTAATATTTAGACCCCCTAAATCCAGTTTGTTCTTGATTGATCCACTGCTCTATTACTTCCTCAGTTTGTTTCTAAAGAAGCATCATCCATACGACCAATTACTTACTCTATAGGAAGACTTAGACTTGGGTTGGGAGTTACTCATCTGTGGCTCAGGGTTTTGGTTTCTTATGCCACTCACTGATATTTTTATACTAATTTCTCTTTATTTGTGCAACAAAGCCCTTATGACCTCAAAAAGACTTTTTAACTTCTGAGTTCAATTATTAGCAATCCAATCAAGAATTAGACGATTAACAACTTCAGGACATTCATCATGGGCACAATGACCAGCATTATCTAACTCTATCAACTTCAAACAAGGATTAAGTTGAGTAAACTGACTGGGATTAGCAAACTTGGGAGGAATTAATAAATCTTGCTTGCCCCAAATTAATAAGATAGGAACTTCCAGAGTAGGAAGTACAGCTTTTACACTAGGCCCTAACTTTGTACTACCCATAATCTTATATAAAATACAAAAAGCACGGGTAGCACCCCGATCGGTGGGGGGTCCTGCTAATATGTCCACCAATTCTTCTGTGATTCTATCGGGATTACTATAAGCAAGTGTAACCCAACGACGAATTATTGCAGGTCTGCGAAGAAGAAAAAATAAAGCTCTTAATAACAATGGAGAAGCAACAATATTTTGAATCAACTCAACAGTGGGTAAAAACTTAGGTGGAATTAATTCTGCTTGAGCCGCCGGATCGGGTAGATTAATCATTATCAGCCCTGCAACCATATCTGGATAGGTAGCACTAGCAACTAGAGAAATTAATGAACCAGTCGAGTTACCCACTAATATTACTGGTACTTGAATAAAAGTCTGCCAAAATTCGTATACTTGTTCTACCCAAAAGCTACTATCGTAGTTAGCGATCGCTTTTTCCGAAGCACCAAAACCCAATAAATCTAAGGCATAGACTGTATGTTTTTGAGTTAAGACATTGATATTGTGTCGCCAATGGCCTATTGATGCTCCAAAACCATGTAAAAGTAGTAGAGGGGGGTTTCTTGATTTATGGCCTGCCAAAGTTTCCTGATTATTTTGGCATCGAGAATAAGTGTAGCGAGTTTGCCATCCTCGCCATACCCAGTCTCGTTGATTACCTATTTTTTGTTGCCAGTCCCTAGTAGTTTGACTCACTATACATTTATATTTCTAAATATTAAGATTTGTGGCGTTGCTGATTTTAGGTATGAAACTCCATGGGTCCAAGATAGTTAAGGGTCTATTGCTTCCAAATTAAAATTATACCTATTGACGAAGAATGTGGGTATAAAAGCCAACATTTCAATAAGTCTAGTCTTGTTGGGAGGAATATAGGCAATAATATCATATTGTACCAGGCGCGATCAATACTTGCTACAAATAAATTTTTAGTTAAGTGCTAGGTTTTAAGTAGTTCAAAAATCTTCATATTGCCAGGATAGGAAATTCGGAAATTAGGTTTTCAAGCATACTAGCTCGTTATTTGTAACATTCTTTTTTCAAGTATGATATCACTCACTTCGGGTGTAAGGGCTAATGACTGAAGCAAAATAATTTGACAAAGTTTGACATATCTATAAATTTACATTTACGGACAATATAAACCTTGAAAAATTTTAAAAGTTTGCTACAATAGTTTAAAGAAAAAACGAAGCTAATTTAATTTAATTCCATTTAAGGCTTGAAATCCTGTACAAAACTCTTCTATAGTAGATTGACTCTTAAAGGGTGGTTAATTGATTTAATCTCAACTTTGGTTAGAGACCCGCGTTCTCCCGTAGGAGAGCGTCGGGAGGATGTCAATAACCTTAACCTTAATATGTCCCGAAAATAGTCTAATAGAGTAGCAAAGTTTTCAAAACAATCAAAGGCCATAGTAGGTGGAGTTTCCACTAAATTTAATCCTGGGTAGAGAATTAAGTCACAGACTTAGGTCACTTGTTCTCCGTTAAGCAGGAAGCTAGCCTCCAAAACTCAAACTCTAGTTTTGGTAAATTTGGGTAAGTTCAGTAGAACTGTGAAAGTCTCAATAACTAAATACCGTAGCCTCATTTGGTACGGATGTCCCTGTGAACAATCGTTTTAATAATCCTAATTAATGCCAATCGAAAAAAGAAATAATCGTAATCAGCCTCAAATTAATGAAAGTATTCGAGTTCCTAAAGTCAGAGCTATCGATCCAGATGGCAAGCAATTAGGAATTATGGATACAAAAGAAGCGTTGCGTATGGCCGAAGAAAAGGAGCTTGATCTGGTTCTCATAAGTGATACAGCCGATCCACCGGTTTGTAAAATAATGGACCATGGTAAATACCTGTTTGAACAGAAAAAGAGAGCACAGGAAGCGAAAAAGAAGCAGCATAACGCAGAAGTCAAGGAAGTTAAGATGCGCTATAAAATTGAAGAGCATGACTACAATGTTCGCTTATCTCATGCAAAGCGCTTTCTTGAATCTGGTGATAAAGTGAAGGCTACTATTATGTTCCGAGGCAGGGAGATACAACATAGTAACCTTGCAGAAGAATTATTGCAACGGATGGCAAAAGATTTAAAAGATTTAGCTGAGGTTCAACAGGCTCCTAAGAGGGAGGGACGCAGTATGATGATGTTGTTCTCCCCTAAAAAGTAAAGTTGGATACTCAAAGTATTTACAATTCTAACTATACTATTAATATAGTATAATAGAATACTAATTTTTTAGTAAGTTAAAGCTAGTGCAGGATAGTAAAAATAATTGAGCATTCGGATCTATGCCCTGTTATTGAGATAGAATACTCATCCATTTGATCGCTATAAAAAACAAATGTTCCCCAGCCAAACTAAATATGATCATCATCATTTAGCATGATGATTGAGCCAGTATAAGCGTGGCATATTAATCTACTTAATCATACTTTGAAAACCCCTAAAACTTCCAGACAAAAGGCTTGGCAAGAGTACCGTTGAAATAGTCAATAAAATTCATAATCTTCTGCTTGAGGTCTGAGGTGGAAAATAAAATGTAGTATGTAAGAGAGTAAACTCCTGGCCAAAATATAGTCAATAAAATTCATAATCTTCTGCTTGAGGTCTGAGGTGGAAGATAAAATTTAGTATGTAAGAGAGTAAACTCCTGGCCAAAATAGAGAAATTAAACTTTCCAGTGGAAAGAATTTGGTTGTTACTAGGTGCAGAGTCTAATTGAGGATATTTTCTATAATCTTCTTGAATTTTTTGTAATTAACCTCTTGAGTTTCAGCACTTGCCAGTTCCTCAGAAGTATCTAAGCCCCTTTTTAGTCACAGCCTCACTTGCCTTGGATGCAGTTGTAATTGTTCACCAATTGTTCTATTATTGCTTCCGGAGGTAGCTGTGAAGATGACTTTTGCTCTTTTGACAAGGCTATCAGAATTAGTGGTATGACTTGCTAAGAATTGAAATATAGTTTTCTGTATTTGAGACAGGTTAATGGTTTGAGCTTAAATGAGGGGATCGAGAAGGAGGTTGATTAGGCCAGAACAAATTCTAGTGCATGATGGCGGAAACAACTGAACAGTTACAAAACCCCAAAAGCCTTACCAATCAATACTTTTGATTTTTAACTTTGGACTTTTGACTTCCCCATAGTGGCACTAGTTTACTAACTATACACTTTAGTTATTCAGTAAACTACATGGAACTGAGAAGTTTAAAAAGTTATACAGGATTAGGAAATAAACTGCTAATCTCCCTCAATCTCCGTTATGAAGAAGTAGAGCGAACCTTACTAATGTTTGTGGTATACACTCTTACTTCTGTAGGATTAATTTGGTTAGAACTGAGTACAGTTAGTCTATTCTTAGACCAATATGGTGCTGACAAACTACCTTGGATATATATTGCTAGTGCTGGCATAGGTTCAGGTTTAGGCTTTATCTATTCCTGGCTACAGAAAATCATGCCCCTGCGCCGAGTAATAGTGGTAATTCTATTACTAATGGCAGTTCCTTTATTCTTATTTAGGTTTGGGATTGGCATTGAAAATATCACGATAGCTGGTCTAAGTTTAGCTTTTCTTACTACTTTTATGATGTGGTTGTGGGTAGAAGCTTGTTACTTGCTTAACGATTTGAATACTTCAATCACAGCTAATCAGTTATTTAATATTAGAGAAATTAAACGGACATATCCAATAATAAGTAGCGGTTTTTTAGTAGCAGGAGTAATTAGTGGATTTTCTTTACCTTTAATACTATACTTTGTACCGCTGAATAACGTCACAATAGTCTCAGGATTAATGGTAGTATTGGGTTCAGGAATACTATTATATTTATCAGAGAAATATAAACAATCTTTTCCTGATTCTAGCCGTTGGATACCAGAAGAGGATGAAGAAGAATTTTCTACTCGGAGAATAAAAGGACCTCTACAAGGTTATATACTGCCATTAATTATATTCTTTGTAATGGCAGAAGTGCTATATGTATTAATAGACTTTCAATTCTTTTATCAACTAGAATTACAAAACCAGGCTGTTGATGGAGCAAGTAAAATAGCAAGTTTCTTGGGCTTATTTGAGGGAATTTTGAGTAGTTGTCAAGTAGCAACTCAATGGTTTGCCTCTAGTCGTTTGGTAGAAAGAATAGGTGTTTTTGGA
>NZ_JAAHGT010001029.1 GCF_010672385.1 Okeania sp. SIO2F4 | reverse complement strand
TATTGGGGGAGTGATGAAAAAGCTCATTCCTCGGAATACTACTATCCCAGTACGACGTTCTGATATCTTTTCTACTGCAGAAAATAATCAGACTTTAGTTGAGATTCATGTTATTCAAGGAGAACGGGAAATAGCTGCTGATAATAAGTCTCTGGGAAAATTTAAGCTGACTGGTATTCCTCCTGCACCACGGGGTGTGCCCCAAGTACAAGTCGCCTTTGATATTGATGCCAATGGTATTTTGCAGGTAACGGCAATGGATAAAACTACTGGTAGGTCTCAAAGTATTACGATTCAAGGGGCTTCTACTTTAAGTCAGCAGGAAATTAGTCAGATGATTCGGGATGCGGAAAAATTTGCTGAAGTAGACCGACTCAAACGTGAGCGGGTAGATAAGCGTAACCGGGCTGAGGCTTTGGCATTTCAGGCGGAACGACAACTGCGAGAGGTGGCCTTGGATTATGGGATGCAGTTTGCGGGTAGAAGTCGTCAACGAATTGAGATGTTGATTAGGGAACTGCGGGATAGTTTGGAACAGGATGATGAGCGAGGTATCGATCAGGTGGGGGTTGATCTACAAGATGCTCTCTATGATTTGAAACGTGAGATTTCAATTTATACCTCCGAAGAAGGTGATGATGATTTCTTTGGTTCTGTCCGTCGGACAATATCTGGGGATGATTATAAACCCAGAGAACGTTATGATTATGAAACTAGAGTTTATAGTCGTCCTCCCGATCGATTTAGTTCTAATCGCCCTAGTCGTTCTTATCAAAGTAAAGATTGGAATGATGATGATGATGATTGGCTATAAATATTGTATATTTTAGATTGGGCAGGGGATAGTAGAATTCAGAATTCAGAAGTTAAATTCTTAGTGTGACTATATATTGAGAATTTTCTAACTGAATTGGTATACCCCTATGCGCAAGTAAAAATTCAAAATTCAAAATTCATGCATTAATCTCTGACTGAGTTTTTGCTTTCCTTTGGAATGCTGCCTCTTGCAGAATATCTGGGCTTTTCATGTCGCGTAGCGAAACGCAAACTGAAATGCTGGGCAAACAGGATTTACCAATGTCCTAACCTATTTGCTTGGTGCTATAATTACTATATTTTAGCTCTCAAGTGAGAAATCTAAAATCTGCTACCATTTTGCTTCGAGGAGTCAGAGAAAATATTTATCGTTAAAACTACTTATAAGTTTAAGTTAGCAGATGCAAAACTTTCGGAATTATTATCAGATTCTAGATGTTTCTAAAGATGCTTCAGTGGATGAAATTAAGAAAGCATATAGGAGACTGGCGCGACAATTTCATCCAGATGTAAATCCAGGCAGTAAAGAGGCAGAAGAAAAGTTTAAAGATATTAATGAAGCCTACGATATTTTATCAGATTTAGAGAAACGGGTAGAGTACGATAAGTTTATTCGATATTGGAAACCGAAGGGAATTGCTAGTAGGATGGGGGTGCGGGTTCCTGATTTTAGAAATTGGGGAGATAATCTTTCTGGGAATGTAGGTAAGTCAGAAAAAGATGTAGATGTTAGTGATTTTTCAGATTTTAATACTTTTGTAGATCAATTGTTGGGTCGTCGTCGGGAAGTTAGGACTCCGGCAACAGCAACAAAACCAAAAACTCAGCCATCAACTGTTTATCGCCCTGGTCAGAAAAAGGCTGTTTATAAGGCAAGGGAACGGGAACCAAAAAAGGATATTGAGGCCAGATTGACTTTGCCTTTGGAAAAGGCTTATGTGGGAGGAATTGAGAAAATACGCTTGGAGGATGGGCGCTCGATAGAGGTAAATATGCCGGCAGCTATGATTAGTGGTCAAAGAATTCGTCTGAAAAA
Source organism: Okeania sp. SIO2F4 (assembly GCF_010672385.1). Taxonomy (GTDB): domain Bacteria; phylum Cyanobacteriota; class Cyanobacteriia; order Cyanobacteriales; family Microcoleaceae; genus Trichodesmium. Next base: position 1,485 of record NZ_JAAHGT010001029.1, on the reverse strand, counting down.
TCAAGGTCTTGGTGGAGGAGATTTGTATCTGAAGATTACGGTCGCTCCTCATGGTTTTTATCAGTTGGAGGGGGCAGATATTTTTTGTGAATTGCCTATTACTCCTGTGGAGGCTGTTTTGGGTGGGGATATTGAGGTCCCGACTTTGGATGGTTGGGTGAAGATGAAGTTGCCAGCAGGGGTTGTTTCTGGTCAACGTTTACGACTTGCTAGTAAGGGGTATCCTGATGGGAGGGGAGAGCGTGGGGATCAGTTGGTGGAGATTAAGATTGTCACTCCGAAGGAACCTACTCAAGAGGAGTTGGAGATATATCAGAAGTTACGGGAGGTTGAGAGGTTTAAGCCACGGAAAGATTTGCCTGTTTGATTTGGTTTCTAACTACAGGATTATGAAAATTTAGACGTTGCTGATGGGTGAGTATAATTTGTATTTTTTAGCAATTGCTAAACTATTGAATAATAAATACTTGAGATTATTGAGTTTTGATTTTCATACCTTGATTCGGTAATGCCTAAATTTATATTTTTCATTGAATAAAAAATCATGTTCAAGTACGAAAAAGGGGTATGATATCAATACTATCACGATTTTTTTGGGGATGCAATCTAAAAAGTCTTTTGGTAATACCATTTCGACCTGATGTTGCGCTTAATAAAAGATAACAGCTATTAGTAAAATTCAGGTTTGGGTAAGAATTATTAAGCGCATTGTTACAGAGAAATGGCATAAGTACCTGGACAGAATTAATTTAATATTTTGGCGGTGGTAGGCAAGAGTCAATAGGTAAAAGCTAAAGGGAATATAGCCAATTAGTAAATACACGGCAAATATACAAATAATTTTGTCTACCTACTTAAGGGTAGGAGTCAGGGGGAATGAGAATTACAGAGGAGGGAGGTAGTTCAATAATTAATAATTAATTATTAATTATTAATTATTACCTCTTCTTATAACTGATAGGATTGCCTAAAAGAAATTTTTTTCTTCTCAAGGGGAGATTGGATATGGTTAGGTCACCTATCCATCCCATCCTAACGGACTGCTTCGCAAACGACCGCTTTTTCTCCATAAATGGAGAGGCTTTATACCTGAATTTTTCGGTAAAGAATTGTCTGAGATTTTTCTGCCCTTATCTGCTCAAAATGTCAGTCTTTTGAGCTTGAGAGAGGGTTTTTTCTAGAAAAAAAGGCTAAAGCATTTACAGATAAAGGGTTTTAGACTTAATCAGCAAGTCCTAACTAACAGGGATATTTTTTTGATGCTCCAGAAAATAATAATTAATTTGATTTGAGGCGATCGCTCACAGTCTTCAGGTGGAAAATTTTTGCTTAGAGAGATAGTTTTTGTTGATTGAATAAAAAGTTATATATAGGTAGGTAATAATCGGGGTTATTATATCAATTGTATCACGATTTTTTCGGGGATGCAACTGACTACTCTCCTGAAAGAACTATAGTTATTCCAGTTAAGATTGAGACAAGGTT
>NZ_JAAHGT010001028.1 GCF_010672385.1 Okeania sp. SIO2F4 | reverse complement strand
AGAAAGAAGTAAAATTTGATTGGGAAAATTTTACTTCTTTCTATATAATCATCATCTCAGCAAAACCAAAAATCATGCCACACCCTAAAGCTGGAAAAAATCTTGAGTAGCCATTAAATACTAATAATAGAAAATCACAGATTTTATTCCCTACTCTACGGGAGTACCGTTTTTTATCTGGCTAATTTGAATCCACAACAACCCTGAACTAAAGTCTTAGTTAGTATCAATCTTACTTGGAGGTTTTTAATGAGTAAATTAGAGTTGGAAAACAAAAGAATTTTAGTAACAGGTGGATCTGGTTTTCTTGGACGTCAAGTTGTAGATCAACTTAATAAAGCAGGAGCCAATCCTAATAAGATTACTATACCGCGATCGCGTGATTATGACCTTCGGACTCTGGAAGCTTGCCAAAAAGCTGTGCAAGAACAGGATATTATAATTCACCTTGCTGCTCATGTAGGGGGTATTGGTCTGAATAAGGAAAAACCTGGTGAGTTATTTTACGATAATTTGATGATGGGAGTGCAATTAATTGATTGTGCTTATAAAGCAAATGTAGAAAAATTTGTTTGTGTTGGTTCAATATGTGCTTATCCTAAGTTTACTCCGGTTCCTTTTAAAGAAGAAGACCTTTGGAATGGTTATCCAGAAGAAACTAATGCTCCTTATGGTATTGCCAAGAAAGCTCTTTTAGTTCAACTGGATGCTTATCGTCAACAGTATGGTTTTAATGGTGTTTATCTGTTACCTGTTAACTTGTACGGACCTGAAGATAATTTCGATCCGAAGAGTTCTCATGTAATTCCTGCTTTAATTCGGAAAGTACATGAAGCTCAAGTTAGAGGGGATAAAAAATTGCCTGTTTGGGGTGATGGTAGTCCGAGTCGTGAATTTTTATACTCTACAGATGCTGCTAGAGGAATTGTCATGGCAACTCAATTTTACAATGAATCCGATCCTATTAATTTAGGAACTAATCATGAAGTAAAGATTCGTGATTTAGTAGAGTTAATTTGTGATTTAATGGATTTTCAGGGAGAATTAGTTTGGGAAACTGATAAACCTAATGGTCAACCTAGGCGATGTTTGGATACAGAAAAAGCTAAGGAAAAATTTGGCTTTGTTGCTGAGGTGGATTTTAAGCAAGGGTTGAAGAATACAATTGATTGGTATAGAGAAAACGCCGATTAAGTTTAAAGGTAGAGGTTTGATTATAATCGATTGATATAGTAAAAAGTTGGAAGTAATTTCCCTTCCAGCTTTTCTCTATATAAAAGCTTTGATAGTTGAAAATTACTACAAGGTAAATTATCAATAAATATTGATAAAATCAAAATTATATATCACTAATTTAAAGCCAGTTTTGCTGAGTGCAGCTAGACTGAAGTTCTGTACTATTTTAAAGTGAAACAAGCCAGAAGTTGTTTTCAAACATCTTTGAGAAAACTTGATAGTTTTGCAAGTATGACACAAGCTAATTCCATCAGTTTTTCTGGCTTGAGAATATTTTAACTATACCTGAATTCTGAAAAATAACTCTATAAATTATCTCTGGTTATTAAAGTTATATTTAATTTTAATTTCAAAAAAAATATACAATAGTGAATTTACTTATTTTTATCAAAAAAATATATACCAATCCTCGATCATTGATAAGAATCAGTTAATCTTGTCAAGACTAAATCCATCCATATCTTTCTATATGATAATTATAGGATATAGGAGTCCTATTGTAGTTGTGCAAAAAATATTCTGAATCAAGGGAAAATGGAACAGGAATAATAGTACAGACTTTTGATCTATTGCATGGATTTTTGACAACTTATTGAGGATTGCTATAGTAGAAAGTATACTTAAAAAAAAATATTTTCAAACAAGTGCTAAGACCTATTAATTAGTGTCTTAAGTAGGTATAGTTACAAGAGAAAAAAATTTAGGATAAGATGCTGTATCTAAGGTCAGATAAATGGTCGATAGGAATCTCCTGGAAAAAATTAGTAAACTCTTAGCTCTTGCTAATTCACCTAATGAACATGAAGCTGCATCAGCAGCAGAAAAAGCAGCAGAATTATTAGCTCAACATAATTTATCTGTAGCAGACTTAGGACAAGACAAAGATGAAGATATTACTAAGGGTATTGTTGATAAAACAGGTCGTTATGTAACCTGGAAAATGTGGATTTTAGCAGGAATTGCTAATGCTAATGGATGTCAAGCAATGCGTTCTACTTACACTGGTGAAATGAGATTAGTAGGAACAGAAACTAATATCACAGTTTCTCACTCACTTTACAAATATTTAACGGCTGTAGTTGATAAATTAGTTAAACAACATAGAGGAAAAGGAAGAGCTTTTATTAATGCCTTTAGGGTGGGGTGTGCAACTAGATTAAGACAGAGATTAGAGCAGCGACGAAAAAATATGGAGGCAAAAGGTATAGTTGCTAATGCTGATTATAATTCAAAATCTGCTATAGTTGTACGCTCAATGTTTGAAAAACATACTTTGGCTATTCAAGCATATTTAAAACAAGAAGGTGTAAAATGTAAAACTCAGAAATCAACTGGAGTTAATAGCGATCTAGGTTTTTCCTTTGGATATATTGCTGGAGAAAAAATTAGTTTAAATTATTTGAATCAAAATTTACACAAAGATAAATTCATCAAACATTTAACTATTAAGTAAAGGTGTAATAATTAGCACATAAGCTATTAATCATTAGCTTTTTTGACGTCTTAACTCCCTCACTATGAAGGGTAATTGCTCTCAAGACATTTAGATTAAAAAATATCTTAAAAGAAAAGATTAAAGAGGCTTGATATTAGAAGGTGTAAGTGTTAAAGTTTATGAATGAAGATTTTAAATAGATGGAGAAGATGGCTAAAACAACAACAGAAAAATCAAATGCTTCAGAACTATTAGATACTCCACTGACAGGTAAAGCATTGTTGAAAAAAGTTAAAGAACTTCCAAACAAGTCAAAGAAAGATACTGCTATTGCTTGCGGATATTATACAACTACAAAAGATCAGCAGAAACGAGTAAATCTTGCTAAGTTCTACGATGCAGTTCTACAGGCCAAGGGAGTACAATTAGATGAGAAGAATCCTAAAGATGGAAGAGGACGTGCTCCTACTTATCGTGCTTGTGTTCATAAAAATGGACAGTTAGTAATAGGAGCTAATTATACAGAGGAAATGGGACTTAAACCAGGAGATGAATTTTCCATTCAGTTAGGAAATAAACATATTCATCTGAGGCAGATTAACACTGAAGTTGAAATAGAAGATGAAAATAATGAGGAAGAGTAGATCGATGGGGTAGGAGATAGCTCA
>NZ_JAAHGT010001027.1 GCF_010672385.1 Okeania sp. SIO2F4 | reverse complement strand
CCATAAGAATTAAACGACTCAATCACACTATGTAATGTCTGTTGAGCGCAAGCTGACCGCATTGCTTTGAAGTGGATATTACTTTTTAGTTGCCGATCGAGTGCCGCTTTAGTCAGAAAAACTCCGGTTTTGAACAGCATTTGACGGCAATAATAAATCCCACAATTTGTCAATTTATTGGCTTCAGAGCAGATATATTCAAGAATTGCCGTTACATCTGGAGATTCTTTAATTAAATTTTGCTGACATCCATACAATTTACATCACCTCCTTAGTTTTAGATTAGCCAAAAATCAGCTTTTTTTTTATTAAGAATAATGACGGGTTAAAACCCGTGTCGTTCGATGACCATTGATTATAGCAGTCGCCAAGGTGCTTAGGACATAAAGGAGAAACATAGCGATCGCCTTTATAAGATGGTCTAATAATTTTATATTTTTCTGTGTCCTAACTGCCCTGGCAGTTGCTATAAAATCAATGGCTAACTCTCACTTCCTATTTTTAGGTTTTCAGCTCCCTTTCCACTGCTCGTCCTTCAGACTCTATACCTAGAGCTTCTCGCCGACCCAGCTAAATTAACTCTGAGGAGCTTGTACTATTCCAGTCCCAATATTATCTATTTCCTGACCAGAAGCAAGAGACTTAAGTGTTCCGCTGGAAATCAGTCGTGACATTAATACTTGATTATTGACCCGCCCTGTGAACCCTAATTGACGTTGTGCCCATAAAGCTGCAACTCCAGCAACATGAGGTGTAGCCATGCTAGTTCCACTGAAGCTAACAAACCCACCACCTACTTTGGCTGATATTACATCCACCCCAGGAGCACAGATATCGACTTGGTCATTAGAAAACCTGGCTACAGAAAAACCACTAGCACTTTCTTGTAAAGCTCCCACCGCAATTACCCCTGTTCCAGCAGCAGGCGGAGCTACCGAAACCTCATAACTGGGACGGTTACTTTCATTTCCTGATGCAGCCACAATAATTGTTCCCTGGCCAAACGATCCATGAGCTTGGACGAAGCGGGATAGTTGTGTGAAAAGATTGATATTGGCACGATATTCCTCTAAAGCAATTGAGGTGGCAGCTTCTATTTCCAGTCCTCTTGTAGTCAAATATGTTACATAGCCAGGGAAATCAATACCAAGGGACATCGAGATTACATGAGCCCCTTCATTGACTGCCCATTGAATCGCTTTAGCGATGGTGAGCGATGACCCTCCTCCTGCTCCTAAGACTTTACCAATCAAGGCTCGCTTGATGTTACGAGCAACGCCAATACGAGTTCCCTCAACATCTTGACCAAAGATTGTCCCAGCACAGTGAGTTCCATGACCATTCAGATCATTATCCGACTCAGTCGTAAAGTTCTTTTGAACCAGGGCAACCCCGGCAAAAGCTGGATGAGAAGGATCGATTCCTGTATCAAGTACGGCCACAGTGATGTCACTGCCATCGAAGGGAGAACTATTTGCACCAACAGCTTCTATCCCCCAGGTAGACCCAGCAGTCGGAGTAGCTACGTCCTTTGATTCTACTGGTGCAATCAGTTTCAAGGGCAAAGCTGGTGCGAGAGCAAGAGTTCGGGGGTCACGCCGTAGGTCATTGTGTTCGGAGTGACTAAGTTCAGTTTCCTCAACTTCCAGTTGTTCAGGAGCCAATTCAAAAGTCCCAGCACCTCTTCTGAGCCCTAAATTATCTCTTGTCGGTACTAGAATTTCTCGGCTTCGGAGGATGATATATTTGGTTCCTTTTAACATAAATTTTGCTCCTTTTGAAATTAATTTGACGAATTCGGTATATAACTGCGCTAGTCCTAAATATGAAATCTGTAAGGATAGAAGGTAGTGACTTCTGCTGTACAATACCTAAACAATTCCGGCAAAACTTGGTAAAACCTGGGTTTTGCCAGTCAAAGATGTTTGCTTCTTGCTTCAACCTGGTCGATCGGCCTCTTCCAGTTCACAAGCGTAAATTCGGGTACAGCCTACCCTACTTGATTGATTAATTTCCCCATACTGAGATAACACCAGTGCCGCATTTAAGTCCCAGTCTATTCTCATTCCACAGTGAGGGCAGTTAAAAGTACGGTCTTTTAACTTTAATTGTTGATTAATACGACCGCCATTATGACAAGTTTTGGATGATGGAAACCACTGGTCAGTAGGGACGTTGCATGCAACGTCCCTACTGCACTACAGTTCCACCAGAGCTTACGATTTTGGTTGTCAATCGTTGTCTAAATTGATACAATCCAAGCCTTGCTATTGATGCTGCCAATTTACCATTTTGCATCATCCCTTGAACGTTTAAACTCTCGCGCGCAGACGTCCCTAGGCCGAATAAAAGATTACGGCGCGGGCTTTTTAACCTCGCAGTTAAGCATTTCTGCGTAGCATTTACCTATGAGCTGACCCTCACCTGGCAGTACGCTATTAGCAGACAGTTTCCATCCCCCGTTGCCCACGGGTACTAATTCCAAACCCCGTCATCTCACCATTATTATCTATTATATATGTCACAAAAAAGACTGTCCATTAATTCAATTAGAGGCTCAAGTCCTCAAACCTATATCAGATAATACTTCTGGTTTTTGCAATCGCCAAATTTGTGATAAATACAGGATTAGTATTACTTTTCAGACATGGTGTAATGTAAAAATATCCAAGTCAATGTACAGCCTAATATATAGTACAAAAAATCCCACCAGACAAAAGTATTTCCTAACAACAGCCTGCCAATTAAAGTAGCTCTAATAGCTTGTAAAAAAGGTGGTTTCCATAATTGGAGAAATTCTAGCAATGAGGTGACAAGAAAAACCAAAAAAGCTACCAAACCTGGTGGAAGTTGAGGTCGAATAAAAATTACTAAAAAAATCCAGAATGCTTCATAAAAAATCGAACTAAAAGAATTGTTCAGCCATTCAGAAAAAATCCCTTCATAGAACTTAGTTGCCAAACCTAAAATTACAGTAAAAATCAAACATATTAAAATAATAATTCTGTATTTTTTCATATTAACCTACATTCCGCACTTCAAAACGAAGTATAAAAAATCAGGAATCAGGAGTAAATAATTAGAGCTTGCTGATTAAATCTAAAAGCATTTACATATAAAGGCTAATACCAATTTGAAAAAAGAATGTTACAAATAATCAGGGTAATTAAAATAATTTAACCAGATTTCCTTTTAAGCTCAAAATGTAAGGATTTTGAGCAGACAAGGGTGGAAAAATCGAGGCACAATTCTTCCTACTACCTCCCCTATAATTCCTCCTAACTTCTGACTTCTAACTTCTGAGTCCTAATTATATGGTCTAGGTACACAAGAATTAGA
>NZ_JAAHGT010001026.1 GCF_010672385.1 Okeania sp. SIO2F4 | reverse complement strand
ATCTCGCTCTGGTAAAAAACAAACCCTAATTACCCTGATAGCTGAATATATGCAACTCAAGGAGTGAGATCTACCTTATTATTTGCGTGCTAAAAAAATAATTATCCTAGCTACAAACTGCACCTCTAGTATCAATTTCCAAAGATTGTACTTCTGTAACTACTCCCTGATTTTTCCAAGCTTCAGTCATTGCTGTTACTACAGTTGAACTTGTGGATGAGTTTGTCAGTACTAATAAAGTCGGGCCTGCACCACTAATTACCATTTCATAAGCACCAGAATTTAAAGCAGCAAAACGCACAGACTCATATCCTTTAATTAGAGATTTACGGTAGGGTTGGTGAATTTTATCTTGCATTCCAGCTTGTAACCATTCTCCCCGACCAGTTTCTAAACCTCTTAACAAAATTCCTAAATGGGCAGAATTAAATATAGCATCAGCGCGACTGTATTCTCTGGGTAGAACTTGTCGCGCTTCTGCCGTTGAAAGTTCAAAATCTGGAATTGCTACTACTGGTACAATATCGGGATGCCAGGGAATATCGCATATTTCCCAACCAGTTGCACTAGAAGCAGTTAAATGACAACCTCCCAGTAGGGCAGGTACAACATTATCTGGGTGTCCTTCAATGGCGATCGCTAAGTTCATCACTTCAGTTTGGCTCAAAGGATTTCCTGCTAGTTGATTTGCTCCCAGTAAACCTCCGATTATTGCGGTGGCCGAACTTCCTAATCCTCTGGCTAAGGGTACGCCTAAGTTTATTTCTATTAGCACAGATGGGGGAGTTTGGTTAATATGTTCATATAATTTTACAAAGGCTTGATAAGCAAGGTTGCTTTTATCTGTGCTGACTCGTGGAGTTTCTTTGCCTGTGACGGTTATTTTTACTTCTGTTGCGCTATCCCCAATAGAGAATTTGAAGCGGTTATATAAGGAAAGGGCAGCACCGAGGCAGTCGAAACCTGGGCCTAGATTTGCTGTGGTTGCGGGTACGGTGACTGTGATAGAGGATTTTGTGGTCATGGTATTAGTAGTTAAAGTGGTTTGCTTAGGATAGTGGGAATTTGTGCAGTTGACAAGATGTTGTTGGCTCTGCCACTACTATTGCGTATAGCGCAATAATAAAAAAGTTGTAATTTGATCGCTATATTTTTAGATAAAGACAGGACTATCTAAAAAACATTCCTCTTGTGATGTTGGATATTCTGTAATTTGCTATGGGTATATAAAATTCAAAAATATTGTATAGAAGCTCTAAGCATATCTTTCCCTTGTCAAAATTTTTGAGGAGCGGAGTTAGTTGTCTGTGGGAAGCGCGGCAATACAACAAAAAGATGGAAAAATACTCCAATAGACATCTCCAGAAAAGAGGGAACAGGGAACACTTAACTGGGAACAGGGAGAAATAATTGATAATTTCTCCATAAGAATTGATTTTATTTTTTATTGTTGGAGATGTCTAATAGACCTTGAATGCACCTCTAATCAGACATCTTTCCTCCCCTACTCCCTACAGTCCCCACACTCCCCACACTCCCCACACTCCCCACACTCCCCACACTCCCCACACTCCCCACACTCCCCACACTCTCTCCCTATAGATCCCTTCAGGGGTTCTATATATGCCTTAGGGGTGATAAATAGTCACTCTTAAGGCTGTATAATTTACATAATTTTTCGACTTTATAATGATGAAAATCCCTTTTATACAGCGTATTATTAACAAGTTAGGTCGTTCTCATCCAGTTCGACTACTGTTATTTGGCTATGGAGCTTATATACTAATTGCATGGCTACTTCTGTGTTTACCTATTAGCTGGCAGAGCGAGGCAGTTTCTCCATTAGATAATTTATTTATTGCTACATCAGCCGTTAGTACAACAGGGTTAGTTACGGTTAATACTCCTGATGCTTATAGTTTTTTTGGAGAGTTAGTAGTTGCATTAGCTTTTCAGGTGGGTGGGTTGGGTTACATGACTCTTGGTTCATTTGCCTTAATTTATACCAAAAATTCTTTATCAAATTTACGTCAACGAGTTGGGAGTGCAGTTTTTTCTCTGCCTCAAGGATTTAATCTCAAAGAATTTATTCAACATACTGTCATTTTTACTTTACTTGTAGAAGTAGCTGGAGTTATTTCACTATATATTTTATTTAAAAATGCGAAGGTGAGTAATTCTTTTTGGGCAGCAATATTTCATTCTATATCGGCTTTTTGCACGGCAGGTTTTAGTATATTTCCAAATAGTTTGGAAGATTTTCGAGGAGATTTTGGAATTAATTTAGTTATCAGTATTCTCAGTATTTTGGGTGCGGTTGGTTTTCTAGTTGCCTCTGATATTTGGCAAAATTTTACAAAAATAAATTATCGAACAACTTTAACAACTCGCATCATTTTATATGTTACTGCTTGGTTTTTAATTGTCGGATTTTTACTGCTATTTTTATTAGATGAATCACTGAAAAGTTTGCCCTGGGGAGAACATTTATTAGCAGCTTGGTTTCAGTCTATGACTTCTCTGACTACTGTTGGTTTTAATAGTCATCCGATTGGAGCTTTGAGTGCCGTAGCTGTTTTTTTAACTCTAATTTTAATGATTGTTGGAGCATCTCCTTCTGGTACTGGAGGCGGTTTGAAATCTACTTCTGTTTTTGCAGCTTTAGCGGTTATGTGGAGTTCATTGCAGGGTAAAAATTTTGTGGGAATTTTCGGTAGAAGCATTCCTGATGAAAGATTATTTACTGCTTTTTCATCTTGGGTGTTTTATCTCATTGCTTTTTTGTTAGGTTCGAGTCTGTTATTAATCTTCCAAAACCAAGCTTTTGAAGATGTTATTTTTGAAGCTGCATCTGCTCTGGGAACAGTTGGTTTGTCGCGGGGTATCACTTCAGATTTAGTGCCAATGGGAAAGATAATTATTATTCTTTTAATGTACATTGGTAGAGTCGGACCTTTGACTTTTGGTATAGCACTTTTTTATCAAAAGTCAACAGAATTAGTAGAAAAAGGCGAGGAAGATTTAGCAATTTAAAGTTTAGTTAGGAAACAGTGGGGAAAAAGTAGGTAATATATAATCCGGTTGAATAAAATAGTTGGGAGAGATGGGGGAGTAGGGAGATAGGGAAATGGGGAGATAGAAACCTTGAAGTAATTATAGAATTATGAACATATACTGTATAACCGGATTCTATATAACAAAGTTCTCACGGGGTGACAAGCTAGTTGAAAGCTATATATAGAGACGAATTTGCGTTCGGGAACTGAAGAATACTTCAACTAAAATCAAACTCTTATTGAGAATGAATGAGGTGTAGTGCGTTAGAAGAGCTAACGCACTACA
>NZ_JAAHGT010001025.1 GCF_010672385.1 Okeania sp. SIO2F4 | reverse complement strand
TATCAAATCTGCTTGCAATGGAAGTGTTATAACAAACCGGGTTTATGGGAGGAAGCATTTAACACAAACCCGGTTTCTAGACTTTTTTATAACAATACCACCTGATTTGATATTATCACCTCAAATAAAACGTCGCGCCTTACCTACAGTAATAACGACATCCATAAGCATATTCATAGCAATATCTTTACCAGGACAAATACGCCCCGCACTACGATCGCCTACAGAATGGAAACCCATGTGATAAGGGCAAAGGTTCTCTCGGTTAGCATCAAACTCATAGGTTGTCGGACCCCAAAAGCTCTCGTCTAATAACCCTAAACTCATAGGAATCAATATTTTTGTACCAGCAGGAAAAGTTTGCTCTCGACCAGTTATAGTCACCGTGAAAGCATCTGTTGCTATTTTATGAGAAGCACTAACAGGTGCCGAGAGACGAGAACATTCCAAAAGGTATAGTCGTACAGACTCTCGGTCGTCGAGGTCGAGTCCATCCCAATGATCGGTAGGTTGAATGTTGGATGTATTTCGCCCTTCGTAAGCAGGGAGTCGGCGATCGCCCATAGCAGTTTGACCGAGATGCAGTGGTCCTTGTAAAGCAGCAATACTCATAATAGATGTTGTCAGCTTTGCTAGTTCTCGTCTGGTCATACCGTTGTATTGGTCGCTCTGTTCGTCAAAGTTAGCGAAAGCGGGGGAATGTTCATAAATTGTTGCTGTGCGGTCGATCAGCTCAGGCATTTTTTTATGCCCTTTTATATTTAACTTTTCTAGGAGACTACTAAGAACTGCAAAGTAACGCAGGGTACCGAGGCGAGTGTAGTGTAAATCTGTGAGGAAGTCCATTGTATCTTTGTCATTGGGGTTTAACCCAAATAAGACATAGTGGAGATATCTAATCAGAAAGCGCTTCCAACCCCGCCCATCGTCACTAAAGAAAGCACCACCCAGACCATGAGGCATATCTATATAATCTGCTGCTAACTGGTCGAGAAGTTCTCTGGCGGTCGCGTCTTGCTGACGTGCTATTGCATAGTCATTTGTGATGTAATCTTGTAAACATCTGCGGAAAGCTTCGTGGTCATTACTACCTCCTGCTTCCACATCTGAAAGTGCCAATAGAAAAACGTTTCTTTCGCCTATATCCTGATTAGGCAAATGATTTTTGGCGAGCATGGTAGTGCCTAAACGCCATGTTCTTGCTTGCTGTGAAGTCAATGCCGTTTCTATTGCTGCAAACTCTCCCATAACTACTTGTCCAGCACAGCAGAAATTGGCTCCTAAAACGAGGCGTTTGTAGTCTAGATATGTGGGAGCGTTTGCGACTAAGCCTTCTATAAAGTTAATTATGGGAAGTAAAGTTTTGCTGAATGTTTTTTCTGGGTTCTGCAATGCCCAGATTTGAAAATTATTTAATCCAGTATCTATAAATGATGCTGTTTTAGTTGGTTGTTGTCTTGGTGGGGTAGTTGAAGTCATAGTGTTTGTTTCTGTATTATTGGTTTAGTGTTAATAAACTCATAAGTTGTTTTTGTAACGGGGATGGGTGAGCAACCCTCCAAAAACATTTCGCCCATCAAGGTGGGGTGGCGCGACCCAATTATTTTGATTAAAAATTATATCATGTTCATGGAACTCAAAAGTCATGCATTCAAAAGTCATACATTAAGATTTTATAGGTTCAGAACTTTGACGCTACAGTAATTTCAGGAAATTATAGCGTTTCTCAGGCTCCGGAGGTACACCTATCTTTATTTCTATTCTATTCTATTCTATTCCCTATTCCCTATTCCCTATTCCCTGTTCCCTATTCCCTAAAACAAACGAATTTTGTACTTACCATTATGGGAATTGCTATATTTCACATTTCAGTATAGGATAAGTAGTGTAGCCTAAGTTGATAAAATTGGTCTTATTGTGACTTTGATATATGCAGAACTTTTAGAGAATAGGTAATACCGTTTCACGGAAGTCAAAAGTCATACATTAAGACTTTATAGGTTCAAAACTTTGATGCTACTGTCATTTCCGGAAATTATTTACCATCTAAAGTTTGAAACTATTTGTGACATTTTTAAAGTAAATTGGTATAACAAGGAACAAAAAATTTATCGAATTCGCTCCTTTTAAAGGAATAGCATTTACCTAAAACCGTTGGTTTAAAGCCTCTCCTTTAAGGGATAAAAAAGAAAAAAATTCCTTTTAGACAATCCTCTTATTTTTAAGAAAAGGTAATTATTAATTATATTATTTTTGTATTCTCCCTTTGTCAAAACTGCTATAACTTTTTTGGAGAATATAACTACTTCTACATCACTACCTTTTTTATAACTATTCATAACTCATACTAATTTTTACCAATTAAATTTTGGCTGCGTAAAAGAGTTTCTGTCATAGTTGCCAATTTCTGCAAACTAGCTGCTAATTCATCAGCACGTTCTTGATGTTTTCGCTTGCGCATTAAGGCAGCACGAGCTAAATCTTCCCGGTCTTTTTTAAGCGCTGCAACCGCAACTTTTTGCCAGTTATCTATTTCCTGTAAAGTTTGTTTATATTCAGGTTGAATATTTTCCCAAGCTACTTTAATATCTGCTAAAGCTTTACTTACTAATTCAGCAGTACCCAGTTCAGTTTTTACGCCTAAAATTGCCTGCTTAATTGGTTCTGATATTTGCTCGACATTAATATGATGAAGTAGAGGAATAAAGTTTTTTACTTGTTGACTATGGCTAACTCCAGTGATGCACCAACTCGCAAAGTGTTCACAATTATTAAAAACAATATTATATTTTCTTTCTCCTAGTCTACTTTCTGCTCTTTGAATGACTGTATCGGCAATATAACGAAGTGGGTAACGTTTAACATAAACTTTTCTCCCATCAGTAAAATATGCTTTAGAAGTTCGTTCAATAGTTTCTGTTCCTTTGCGATAATGGATAACTGTTCCATCGCCATAGTCAATGCCATGATGTTCGTAAACACCATCCATATTTAGAAATTCTCTAAGAGTGTATATTTGTTCTCCGCGTGCCATCTTATTTTTTCAAGTTTTACCTAATTTTACTTAATTCTATTTTAATCTAAAAATATATTAGCTACTTCCGTATTTAGAGAAATATTTTGAGAGGCTGTTTATGTTGATTGTATAAATATATAGACGAGAAGAATGGTGATACTTTTTCTTGATGAAGCTCCACTTAAAAACCTTGCCGGGCGGAGCAGGGTTTAAATAAAAATATAATCTCTGACTCGAAGTCTGGTTTATTTATTTCCATCAAATATTTATGGTATGTTCATCATAAACCGGACTTCTGAGGGTTAAAATTGCACTTAAATATTTAGG
>NZ_JAAHGT010001024.1 GCF_010672385.1 Okeania sp. SIO2F4 | reverse complement strand
ATTAATAGACTTATCGGAAAATGACCACCGGGTAGATGCTTATTATCAAGCTCAAAGCTATTATAAAATTGACAAAATTTGGTCAATATCTCAATTATTATTTCCTGCTTTGCTACAACTCCATCCCGAACCATTAAATGTTAGTTATATCTATCCAAATTGGGTTTCTAACCTGGGCAAAGATTTTAAAATTTACTGTCTTTTATGTCCTATTAATGAAATAGAAACCCAAGCTTATCTGATTCACTTTACATCACTTCATGCCTTTTGGCGTTTACATAAACTACCAGAATGGTTTAGACGATTTGTGAAAAAAAGTTTATTTGGTTCAGCTCAAAAACTACTCGATGGTTTAGTGCAGCAAGATGTAGAAATGATAGAAGAAGAACAACAAGCTTATCTAAAAAATCCTCAGCGACGTAATTATGAGTTAAATAGCGCTCTAGTCAGTACACAAAGGTTAATTAGAAAACAAGCCAAAAGATGAATCATAAATATATGCTGAAAATAATAGAGTATCTGTTTAACAACCGATAAGATACTCATAAGGTATAAAACTTATCATACATAAGTTGTCACCATATTAGAGTTAGGTCAAAAGTCCCTGAATTATAGAACTTTTCAGTTAAGTAGACCAGAAAATCCTGATTGGGTTTGGGAGTCGGGAATAGTAAAGATGCCTAGGGTTTCTTTGCTTACCCTAGTTTATCTAGAGCGAAAACTACTATAAATCAGGTCAATCAAGAAAAATTGTCTCTGTTTGAATCTTCCGAATTCAAATAGAGAGTATAACATCTAACTTTTGACTAAAAAATCAGGTCAATAGCCCTCCCTTGAATAGGGTATGAAAAAAAATAAATTTCAGTATTTTAAGCCTCCCAATACAGCAGGAGAAACTGATAACTGAAATAACTTTTGACTCTTAAGTTCATCAAACAGTTACTCTCGAGGAGAGAAATGCGGTGAGCTTGACCGTTGATGCCTGTGGATGAGTAACCGCCGACGGCCTCAGTATAAGCAGGTAGGGACGTTGCACAGGCAAAAATGCGTTTCATGTCGCGCAGCGTTTCGCTACGCGACATGAAAAACGCGCGTTGTCCGCCAGCTAAACGTCCGTACACATTAAAATGTGACTATATGACGTTTTATGTCGGTTTGATGAAGCAGCAGCAACTACATAGCTAATAAAAATTAGCACGATCGAAGTCAATATCTCTCACATTATGGATGGAGCTAGTTCAACATGGGTAATACCATTGGCATAATGTTTGGGTTTTTAGGTGGAACAATTTTCGCCAGTGAAGGGGGATACAAAGTCTTACAACACCCTAACCCAAACCGAGAATATCAAAGACTTTCAGAAGCAAAATGGTTTTTGGCCTTGAGGTGGTGCGAACAATTTCCAGCTCCTGCTGGTATCCTTAACTTCCAAGGTCAATTTTCTTTTTATAATCAAGCAGCATTAAGAATTGGAGAACACAATTTTTTACCTCTAGAGCATAGGCAAGAAATTTTTAATCAATGTTTATCCTTACCAGCAGGTACAACAAAAACTTACTCAATTTTTGCCCCTGATGGTAGTTATTTTAGCTCTTTTGAGGTGATGGGAATTGATATCGATCCGAGATATGGTAGGATTGCTATTGTCAATTCAGTCTAATTTTTTGATTGAAAAAATTGGTAGTCCTAAAATAGTAAGGATAAAGGATATTAGAAGTATTTATTAACTAGGCTTGTTTCCCATTACTTATCATTACTTCTTTACCGACAAATTGGGGGAGGCGTATACCCTTTCAAGGGGATGAAAAAAATATTCGCCATAAGTATTTCACTCCCGATGCTTTAGGCAGAGGAGAGGTAGTATTTCGCTCCGCGACATGAAAAGCGCAGCTCCTCCATAGGAGGCTAACTGATAACTGATAACTGATAACTGATAACTGAAATAACCACTACCAAAAAATTAAGCATTAGGTAGGTGAGCTGGAAGAACGCTTATGGCAGCAATAGCAATGTAGATTAGGGCAAAACGGGTTTCAAATATTGCGACAAAATAAAATTTTGTTGTACGATACCAATCTAATCTAAGGGCGATCGCCGCTAACTTAATTAAGGCCACACTATAAGATAAAGCTGTTATTAAGTTTAAGCAGTTGCACCAGTAAATACCAAGTATAATCAGGGTTGCAGTGCTATGATAAATAATTCCGGGTATAGGACAACTGGTCTTTTGTTTCCGTAACTTGAGTGTAAATATAGCACTACTAAAAAATAAGGTATTAAGTATCCACATTGCTATGGCAGTTAGAGAAATATGGCCTGTGGTAGCTGTGTATGCTAGGGGTGCACACAGACAGATAGCTAAAAATCCAATCATTTCGTTTAATATAGATTTTTGTTTGCGTTTAAAAACAGCAACACTATCAGCAATTAAAGCTGCTATTGCTATTGCATAGATCCATAGTAAACATGGAGTCTGGAGGGAAAGCCACCCAGCGATCGCTATTGCAATACTTCCATACAAACCACCCCAGATTAAAAAGCGAGGTTTCCAACTGCTTCGTTGTTTGATTTGCACTACTAAGGGATGTTCTGCTTGTAAGGCAAAAAAAGCACAGATTAGAGCTAAAGTTGTTGAGCTTGTCCATTCTTGGGCTAAAGCTGCTCCTGTGAGAAAAGAACCACCTAATACCAGTAAAACCCCCTGTTCTGGAGAAAAGGTAGGTCTGCACCATGCATATAGGTTGGGGCGATTTTTCTTGCTATTAATTGTTGATAACTGAACCATGCTTAGACTCCATAATATATAGTTATGACTAACTTCTCTCACATTCAGGCAAATCTTTCTATAAATTCTTGAGAATTACTTTTAATAATCTCACAACTACCCCCTAAATTTTATGTATTCATTGATACAGAAATATATAATAGTTACTAAATCAGGCTATTTGGGAATAAAAATTTTTATTTTTTACCTGCTCAAAGAAAAATAATTGAATATGAGGATAAATTAAGATAAGTAATCTTACTTATATCATGTCCAGATAATTTAGTGATAAAAAAAGTTTTTGTTTGTAGTAGAGCTTTAGCCCTATAAATATCTATCTTAGGGCTAGAGCAATACTACGAGCTTTAATTATGAGTATTCAAACGGAGATGATATTATATCAAATCCGGTAGTATTGGTGTAGTTAGATAAATAGTGTGGGGAGATGGGGAGATGGGGAGATGGGGAGATGGGGAGAGCTAGAAATATTTGGTAATAGCTGAAGATGGAACATTTTTTTATACTGAATTAAGTGGATTTGATATTATAGGCTATTTTGGTTAATTCTGGAGATTGCCAA
>NZ_JAAHGT010001023.1 GCF_010672385.1 Okeania sp. SIO2F4 | reverse complement strand
CTATTACAATAATCCCACCTTGAATAGGACGCTTTTTACAGAAGATGATTGGTTGAATACTGGAGATTTAGGATTTCTCAATCAGAATTACCTCACGGTGACAGGACGAGAAAAGGAAATCGTCATTATCAATGGCAAGAATTATTCCTGTCAAGAAATTGAATTAATAGTTGAAAAAGTTGAAGGGGTTCAACCGTCTTACACTGTTGCTTGTAATATTCGACAACAAAACAGCAATACTGATGAGTTAGCTATTTTCTTCCATACAGCAATTACAGAAGATAGTCAATTAGTCAAATTAGTCAAACAAATTCGCGGAAAAGTAACTCAAACCCTGGGTATAAATCCGAATTACATCATTCCTCTTGATAAATATGAAATTCCGAGAACCTTAACTGGCAAAATTCAACGCTTGCAACTAAAACAAAATTTAGAGAATGGTAAGTTTGATGCCATCATCCAACGAGCTGATGCACTTATTCAAAAAGTGTTAGAACTTACCTATGTTAGTCCTCGGAATGAATTAGAACGCCAACTGACTCAGATTTGGGAAAAAGTTTTGGGAGTCCAACCTATCGGAATCTATAATAACTTCTTCGACTTAGGAGGACAGTCTATCTTGGCAGTTAAACTATTGGCAGAAATTGAAAAAACTGTTCAGAAAGATATACCTTTAGCTGCTCTGTTTCAAGCTCCAACAGTTGAAAAACTAGCGAAGATTTTATCTGAAGAGAAATGGTCATCATCTTGGTACTCATTAGTACCTATTCAACCACTAGGCGATAAAACACCCTTATTCGCTATTCATCTTCTAGGTGAAGGTTTAAGTTTTTACCGACCTTTGGCAAATTATCTAGGTCTCAGACAACCCATTTATGGGCTAAGTTATGGATTAGCAGCAAAAAAAGCGAATGAAAAAGAAGTTTCTCTACCTCCTATGAAGGATTTAGCAGCTCACTATATTAAAGAAATGCAAGCTTTTCAGCCCCAGGGACCTTATATATTATTGGGAGTATCTAATGGAGGAAATGTAGCTTTTGAAATGGCAAAACAGCTTAACGCACAAGGTCAAACAGTTGCCAAGTTAATTTTGTTTGATACAGTACATCCAAATATTAAGCTTCCTCCAAACTGGAAAAAGATGTCTAGTTTCCAGAAATTCACTTTAGATTTGATACGACATATTGATATTCACTGGGGTAACATTCTATTATTGGAATCTAAAGACAGGCTACCTTATTTCCTTGACAAAGTAAAAATTTTGTCAACTAAATGGCTTACCAAACTTCCTAAAAAATTATATCTATCTATTAGTTCGTCAAGTTCTAATGTTACTAAAAAGCATCACAAAATAAATTCCCCCTCTGTCTCTCCTCAATGCTATACACCACAGTCATATCCGGGTAAAATAACTCTTTTTAAAGCTAAACATACAAATATAACATCTTCCGATCCTACAAATGGATGGGAAGGTGTAGCTGAAAAAGGACTTGAGATTTATAACATTCATGGCGCTCATAGTAAGATTCTCTCAGAACCCAGTGTACGCATCTTGGCTGAAAAAATGAAGACTTGTCTGTACAAAGCTTTAGACATTAACTCGGAATTTACCACTTAGCTCCCAAGAAAATCAACAATCGAGGAGGATGTTACGGGGTGACAAGCAGACTGAAAGATAAATAAATAATAAGGTTCAAGAAAATAAAAGGACAAAACTTATCAACTGGGGTAAAATATTCTCTAAAGTGAGAATTTTTCTAATTCCACTGCTCACCCCTAACTAATACTGCCCCATGTTGCTAAATACTAAACACGATATTAATTCTTCCTTCTTTCTTCTTCCTTAATTATAATGTTTGATTGTATCATAGTTGGCTCCGGACCCGCAGGAGCAAGTGCGGCATATCATCTAGCAAAATACGGACGTTCTGTATTAGTTTTAGAAAAAGAAACTTTACCTCGATATAAACCCTGTGGAGGTGGAGTTTCTCCTATTGTTCAAGAATGGTTTGATTTTGATTTTTCACCAGCTATTTCTATGAAAATTAATTCCATTCGTTATACTTGGAAAAAAGGCGATTTAGTAGAAGTAAAATTACAAAATCAACAACCTATTTGGATGGTACGCCGAGAAGTTTTTGATTATTTCATTGTTCAGCAAGCGCAAAAACAGGGAGCAGAAATTAGAGATAAAACTCCAGTTATCGGCATAGAATTTAAGAACAATAATTGGCAAGTTTATACAAATAATCAATCTTTTACTTGTCGCTATTTAATTGCTGCTGATGGTGCTAAAGGTTCAATGGCAAAATGGTTAGGGTTTAAAAATCGTAAACGGTTTACTGGTGGCGCGATGGAAATAGAAGTACCAGTTAAAAATCAACAAATTGATAGTGCTTATTTTGAATTTGGAATGTTAAATAATGGCTATGCTTGGAACTTTCCTAAATCTGATGGATACTCAATCGGAGTTGGTACATTTTGGCGAAAACACGGTCAAAATTTTGCAACTTTATTAACAGAATATGCCACGATGTTTGAGGTAGATATTCAAAATGTTCAGAAGTTTGGTCATCCTTTATGTTTATGGAATGGGAATCAAAAATTACATACTCAAAATGCTGTTTTAGCAGGAGAAGCAGCTTGTATTGTTGACCCTTTTACTGCGGAAGGAATTCGTCCTTCTATTTTTACAGGTATTAAAGCAGCAACAGCAATTCATAATTCTCTAAGTGGGGATTTATTTGCTTTAGAAAAATACACTCAAATAATTAATGAAGAATGGGGGAAAGATATGGTTTGGGCACAACGTTTAGCTCAAGGATTTTCTCGTTTTTCAAATATTGCTTATCAAGTAGGTGTCAAGCGACCTCGTGCTACTACTATTATGACGAAAATTTTGTCTGGAGAATTGCGTTATTCTGATGTAGTGGGTTCTGCTTTACGAAAACTTTGGCAAAGGTAATACCATTTCACGGAAGTTAAAAGTCAAAAGTAAAAATTTAAAAGGTAAGCACTCAAATTTTTGAATAAATTAGGCAAATAAATGAGTTAATAACTCATAATATCATGTTCGGATAATCACTTATAATAAAGTTTTTGTTTGTAGTATAGCTCTCAGCCCTATCTACAGTTCGGGCTGAGAGCTATACTACGAACTTTAATTATAATAACTATTTAACCGAACATAATATTAGCTGTTGTATCTCTAGATTCTATATTCCCTATTCCCTTTGACAAAAATTGAATATATAGTCTCAATGCTAAACACCTTAGCTGTTAGCTTTAGCTCCTCTGAAAGAGGCTAGCTGAAGTCTGAATGCTTACGTTAAAAATTAAAAGTTA
>NZ_JAAHGT010001022.1 GCF_010672385.1 Okeania sp. SIO2F4 | reverse complement strand
CAGACCAGTACCCACACCAGGTGGAACAAAACCCAAAGCACCAACTAGGGCACGTAATTTTCCATAATCACTCAGTAGCTGAGACTGTAGCATAGTCATTGGACCCATTGGCACTGGTAACAATTGACCATTCCAATAAACATAGCGAGGTAACTTGCGGTCTGCAAAAATTAAATCCTGTTTGAGACCAACATCCACAGCTAACTTTAAAAGCTCAGGTGTGGGAGAAAAACTATTAGGACCTTCTTCCCAAAGAAAATCTCCTTGAGAAACTGTGGTGATATTACCCCCTACTCGGTTTTGGCTCTCAGCAACTAAAATCTTCAAGGGTGAATTGTTACTTAATTTTGTCAGTTTATGGGCTAAACTCAACCCAGTAATACCTGCACCCACAACTAAGACATCTAAAACTTCAGTCATTTGTTCCTAAATATTCAGTTCTGTTATAAGTTAAAGCTGTGGTGAAATTCCACAGCTTTAGATTGAATCTCTAAGACCGAATTAGTAAATTAAGGTCTGAGATACTACGAAAGTTGTTTCCAATTCCTAAATCCAATTTTCAGGAACAATGTACAATATTTGAACTATCCCTGGCTGATTGTTGTACCACAATCATTTTTTCTCAACAACCTATTAATTCAGGTTTAAGACCTAAGTAACTGGGCTAACTACGAGTAAAATTTTTTAGTTCTCTATATTCTCAATATTCTCACAGAAAATGCAGAAAAAATTTTCCCCAAACACTTATAAACCCCATCTTCAAAATTATCCTACAACCTGATTTCATCACAGTTGCAGTAACCATCATAATTTAGTGTTCTACAATACTAGCAACATTCATAGCAGTGGAATTGTTTTGGCCACTTCATACCACCACTAATTTTTCAAAATGCTGCTTATACATGATGCTGGAAAAGGGTTTCTAGGTAAACTCTAGCAGCTTGCCGATAATAAGGAGATGTTTCTGGTGTACCGCTATCTCCATTCTGTAACAAAAATAGTGACAAAGCTGCCGAAAACACACGGTCTTGATCCCAGTCTGGGTGGGTTTCTAAGTAGATTTTAAGGGATTCGTGCAGTGCTTCAGGAATTTCGGCCAGAATACTAACGGTTACGTTCATCTTTAGTAGGGTTCTCTATAATATTTTTTCTTCTTCATAGTCCCTAGTTGTGGCCATCAACCACTAACTTTGAACTACCAATGTCGCATCATTGTGCATTAAGAGGGGGTAGGTTTGTCAATGTTGAGAAATATTACAACCTACTTTAAATAAATAAAAGATTTACGAAATAATAAGTGTTTCATCGCATTTTTTGTTACAAAACTTTATAATAAATGGCTAATATGAAGGAATTTACCTGTAACTGAACAAAATCCCCAATACATTTACAAGAGTATTATGACGTCGTTGAACTCTGTGGAAAATTCTGTTTAATCTGTGGAAAACATTGAACTTGCTTGTGGAAATGCTGTGGAATGAATGTGGAAAATTACTCTAAAAGATAAGAATTCTGAACTAGTTACCATTGAAAATTAAAAATCGAAATTAGGTATAGAGTCTAAATGGTAGATTACAGCTATAATCACTGATTTTGAGAGTGCCATTTTTTTACTTGTTGGTAAGTGTTTTTCAACTCTTCAGAGGCCATTTGATCTAAATACTAAATAAATTAAAGTATTACCTGGACAGAATTAATTGAATATTTGGGAAAGGTAGGCAAGAGGCAAAAGTAATATAACCGATTAGTAAATGCACAAATAATTTTGTCCACCTACTTCAGGCCAAACAGATTTTTTGCTTAATTAATATTCTCAAATGTTTAGGTTCTGTTCAAGAAAAATTTTTTATTGGTTGCCCTTTGATGATCGAGCTAGAAAACACGTTAACATCAAACTATTCCAATTCCTTTGAAACAAAGGAACAATAATTACTTGTCTATTTGACTTTTCTTAAAATATCACTACTTGTACACTACTAATGTTTTATTTCTTTAAAGAATTACGCAATCTAACCAAGAAACCGGGTTTTTTACCCTGATTATTGTCTTTCAAATCAGGAAATTTCGTCGAGAAATTCGGTTTCTGTGTAATATAGCAGTAGGTTTTTTGGTGTTTGACAAAAATCTGGGTTTAAAGCAAACAGATAACAGGAGGATTTCCTAACCTTAATGGCATTTCTGAAATGTAATGGTAAGTAGCTGAAGGTAAAATTGAAAAACTTATGTTTTGCGTTGATACTTAATCTAAAAATCATTACCACTCAGCAACACTCCTTACTTCCTTTTTCCTAACCCATACTTTATTGCTGCGTTCGTTGGTGCAGCTAACACATTTCTGATTTCTTGAAAAGACCGATGCTACCAGACTTGATATAAGTCCTGTTCTTAATGAGCGCTTTGTTTGACTCATGCTTTGAAATTATCGTTGCTACGCTCTTTTGATTGAGTGATATAGAATCCGATTATATAATATATGTTGAGAATTTTATAATTACTTCAAGCCTTCAATCCCCCCACTTCCCCATCTCCCCCAACAATATAATAACTATTCAACCGGATTTGATATAATGGAGCGATGTAGTTATAGCAGATTTTTCCCAACACTTCCGAGCGATCAGGTGGAAAACCTGATAATTTTTATGGTGTCCACAATTGCTTAGGGTTTAATTTCCATACTCACAGAATTATTAACCTCAAAGCTAAAACCTACAATCTTTTTCAAGTTTCCAGCTAAATCAAAATAAGTACCTATGCCAAATTAATTTAACCTTTTTCAAGGAGTAGGAAGTAGGGAATAGGGGAAAAAATCTACTTATATACTTTATAAGTAGAGCCAAAATAATTAGGCTTATATCATGTCCGGATGAACAGTTATAAATAATTGGGGAGTCCTCAGTCCTCAGTCCTCAGGAGGGAGAAGAGGAAAAAGTTTTTTTTATAAGTAATTAAGCGGACATGATATTACCGAAAAATTAATAATTAATAATTAATAATTAAATAATTCGCGCCTTGAAGCCTCCCCTTGGATAGGGGAAAACAAAGACAATATTCCTTATATTCAATTCCCGAGCGGTTAAAACCTTCTTGTAATTATCAAGTTCGCCATTATCCATTATCCATTAATGAATTACTTAAAGGCAGCACCAAATATACAATTCATTTGGCTTGACTACTTAGTCTTCTGAATTGTGTAATATTCCAGGTAATTGGCAGGTTTTTAAGTATTTGAAAGTCGTACCCCTATTGCCTAGTTCTGTCGATATTTTCTACATTAAGTTTTTTAGGAGCCAGGAATCAGGAATTAGGAGCAGAAAAAATGTCTGTTTAGTAATAGGTAAACTTAAATTTGGGA
>NZ_JAAHGT010001021.1 GCF_010672385.1 Okeania sp. SIO2F4 | reverse complement strand
AGATCACCTGCCCGGACTCCTGCCATATACAGGGCTGTATGTAATGCTGCCGTCCCATTCACTACCGCAACCGCTTTGCCTGCTCCGGTATACGCTTCAGCCTGCTGTTAAAACTGGCTGACATAGGCACCCACACTGGACACAAACGTACTGTCAATGGTATCCAGCACATAGTCTTTCTCTTTACCGCTGAATACAGGCGCATGCAGAGGTTGTAGTTGGAGGTGGTATAACTGGAGCTGCTCTTAGTTATGAACTGGCAAAAAAAGGTTTTGGTACACTCCTGTTAGAAAAATATTCTACTTTAAAAGGTGCAACTCGTTATAGTTATGCTAGTTTACCCTACTGGTCTGGAACTACAGACTTGACCAATCAACTTTTTCAGGAAGCAAAACAACACCATCATGATCTATCTGAAGAATTACAAACAGATACTCAATTTAGAGAGCTAGATTTATTGCTAACCATCGCCACCGAATATGACCCAGAAAAAATAGCTACTAATTTCTCCCAGTATAATATAGTACCTCGCCTCATAAGTGTCGAAGAAGCCTGTGAAATAGAACCCTTACTAAATAAACAGGCGATCGTAGGAGCTTTAACTGTTAGTCAGGGTCATGTTTCTCCAGAAGCCATAACTTTAGGATATTGTCAAGCATTTACCAGGTTAGGAGGTCAAATTGAAATTGCAGAAGTAACTGGGTTAGTCAAAACTGGCAATAATGCGACCCATCCCTACCCCGAACGCATAACCGGAGTCTACACTACAGACAAAACTTATCACGCGGCTAATATTATTATTTGTGCAGGTGGAATTTCCCGTAACTTCCTAAAATCAGCAGGCATCCCTACCCGTGTTTATTTTACCCATGCTGAAATGTTAGAAACTCCTCCCGTAGAACTGCAACTAAATACTCTCGTGATACCAGCAGTAGAGAAACGTTTAAATTCTGAAGCTGTTACAAGTACAATTGAGCTTGAGCAAATGTGGGATGAACCTGGTCATGAATTTGTGCCCTTTAGCTTAGATGCTGGCGCAATTCAATTTAAAAACGGTAGCATTAGAATAGGTCAAATTTCCCGCGTACTTACTGACCCCCACGCTAAAGTCGATCCTGTTAAAAGTGAAGTTGCTATGCGAGTAGAGATAGGAAAAGTTTTACCTGCATTAGAAAATTTACCAGCAACCTGGCATCATTGCTTAGTAGCATACAGTGCTGACGACTTACCTCTCATCGGAGCTATTCCTAATGTAGAAGGAATACATATTTTTTCTGGCTTTACTAGTCCATTTGCATTGGTACCACCACTAGCTAAAAGATTTGCTAATTATGTAGCAGGCGAAAATGATGAGATTATCAAACAGTTATCTCCTAGTCGCTTTATGGATAATTGATAATTGATAATGAAAACTATAGCAATCGCTAAATAGGTTAGGTTGCCAGATTTATGACACGAATAAAAAATAAAATAGTGCTGCTATATTTCTATATCTCTAAATTATCAATTATTAATTACCTCTGGTTAAAACCATACTTGATTGAACCAAGTCAGGACTTATGTCAAGGTACTATGTATAGAGTCCAAAAACTATAGCGATCTAGTTTTGAACACTATATATATGGTCTTTGTATAAGTCCTAAAGAATAAAATAGGATTGCTATATCTCTAATTATCAATTATTAATTACCTCTGGTTAAAACCATATTTGATTGAACCAAGTCAGGACCTATGCCAAGGTACTATGTATAGAGTTCAAAAACTATAGCGCTTTAGTTTTGAACACTATATATATGGTCTTTGCATAAGTCCTAAAGAATAAAATAGGATTGCTATATCTCTAATTATCAATTATTAATTACCTTTGGTTAAAACCATACTTAATTCAATCAAGTGCGGAAATATTATTTTTTTAATTATCAATTATTAATTATCCATTATCCATTATCCATTATCCATTATCCATTATTAATTATCCTTACCTCAATTCCGTAATCTTTATGTTTTATGTTGTATTACAAAGATAGATAAACAATCAAAAATAAGTAAAAATCAAATATGCCATACGAAAAACTCAACCTCTCAACCCCAAAACCTGTATTGTCTTGGGCAAATCATCCCCTAGAGCATCAAGAACACAAAATGGCCAAAAATGTAGCTTCTTTGCCATTTGTGTTCAAGCACGTTGCTCTCATGCCAGATGTCCATTTAGGTAAAGGTGCATTAGTGGGTTCTGTCATTGCCACAAAAGAAGCAATAATTCCTGCTGCTGTAGGTGTAGATATTGGTTGTGGAATGTGTGCAGTAAAAATGCCTTTTGTTGCCGAGCGACTAGAAGGCAAACTCAAAAAAATCAGACAAGATATAGAAGCAGCTATTCCTGTAGGTTTTTCTGACAATAAAGAAATAGAAAAATCTGTCACCAACTGGCAAAATTGGAGAGAGTTTAAAGAATTACATCCAGGATTGACATACTCCCGGCATCATAATCTTTGATTTGATGCGGGATTCTCATCATTGATGATTATACGCTCACAGAGATGACTTAGATTGACAATATTGCTATCACCAAACCAGAGGTCAGACTCTCCCGTAGCTTTCGGGTTTCCCCCAGCTTCCGAGTGCCCCTCGGTACTGTTAACTATTGCCCCCAAAACTTCTAAACCTTTGGCCAAAATGTTTCTTGCTGCGTTGTGGTCACGGTCTGCTGTATAACCACAATAAGGACATTTATGAGTCCTAACTGATAATGACTTCTTGACGGTTTGACCACAATTAGAACAATTCTGGCTAGTGAAATGTGAAGGTACTGCTACACAAACAATCCCATGGTGTTTGGCATAATATTCTAGCCATTCGGCAAACTGATACCAACTTGCATCAGATATAGATTTAGCTAAGTGATGATTTTTTACTAAATTAGCAATTTTCAAATCTTCGTAAACTATCAAATCGTTAGATTGAACTAGCGCCCTTGCAGTCTTTACTGCGTGGTCTCTACGCTGTCTACTAATTTTGAGATTAGCCCGCGCTAATTGCTTTCTGGCTTTGTAGTAGTTATTTGATTGATGTTTCTTGCCTTTTTCATGGCGACGCGATACTCTTCTTTGTAGCTTCTTTAGTCGTCTTTCTGAGTTTCTCAAATATTTAGGATTATCTACAGCTTTACCATCACTATCAGTATAGAAAGCATTTAAACCTAAATCAATTCCTACTACATTACCTTCAAAGTTATGAGCTTCTTTTCTTTCTACATTTACTAAAAATTGACAATAATAACCGTTACTCACGTCTAACAACTCTTACACGATTTATTTGTTGTTCTGAATACCAGACTAAATCACGGCTAGTCCA
>NZ_JAAHGT010001020.1 GCF_010672385.1 Okeania sp. SIO2F4 | reverse complement strand
CGCCATAACTCCTGACTAGCTTTGTCCGCAATTTTTTTCTCATTTTCAGAAAGCGCGCTAGCAATTCGCACCCGCTGCTCACCTGTTTTCAAAAAATCATTTATGGATTGAAGTTCCCCGCTACTGGGGTAACGTAATTCATCGTCTGCTTTGAGAATAACTTGACTAACTACACTCATAATTATCGAAAATTTGCTGAATTATATTTTATTTTAACCATTGACGGCCTTTCCAAATCATCAAATTTTAGAGGTTCTCTATTTATGCCAAAATTTTTATGGGGAAATAAGTAGGTTGGCGTTAAAATTTATTTTTATAGTAGTCGTTTCAAATAAAAATGAGACGCCTAGGCTAATTTTAAAGGATTATATCAAGGTTAAGTGTCTCAATCTTAACTGGAATGATTATAGTTACATACTTTTGTTTTTTTGTGGCTCTATATCTAAGCCTTTAAATGCTTTGTTACCTGCAATGAATTAGCCAAATTTACCGAAAAATTGGGTTTAAAGCCTCGCCCTTCTAAGGCGACTTTCTGTGTTATAATGAGTAGGGTTTGAACACCCGCCAAGTCTCATAAATACTGTAGAAAAGAAGATGTTTGTCGAAACTCCTTCACCTTCAGAGCTGAACTTGAGAAGCTTTCAGGTCAATGAGCAGTTCACACTTGAAGGCACAAATAAACACCATAAGAATTTTTGGTAAGTCGCGGGAGGGAATTCCGAGACTTTAAACGGACGTGGAGGCAAGCGTAACCCACCCCCATCCCCTCCCGGGAGGGGAGCAAGAGGGGTGGGTGCAGCAGTCTGTGAAACGTAAACCCGTCGAGGATATACGGCTCGGTAGGAATATCCGTGCCTTTAAGCCAGGGAGGATGTCAAAAAACCCAGAATTGCAAAAAAACTGACTTAAGGTCAAAAGATTAAAATAGATCAATTATTCTGATACAGAAAAACAATAGCCATTCATTAATGGATAATGGATAATTGATAATTACAAGAAGGTTTTAAGCGTTACGGAATTGAAGATAAGGAATATTGTCTTTGTTTTCCCCTATCCAAGAGGAAGCTTCAAGGTGCGAATTATTTAATTATTAATTATTAATTTTTCGGTAAGATCAAAAAACTTAGTGAAAATAAACAAACAAAAATTGGCAACATCAGTTTGGCAACAAGGTCAGCTAGTGGAAATAAGCATCACAGACTTAACAGATAACGGTGATGGAGTGGGTCGTTACGATCAAAAAGTGGTATTTGTGCCTGATACAGTTCCTGGCGATCGCCTCATTGCCCGCCTAACAATAGTCAAACGTAAATATGCCTACGGGAAACTACATCAACTTTTAGAAAAGTCTGACTTGCGGATTGAACCTTACTGTATTGTTGCGGACAAATGTGGTGGGTGTCAATGGCAACATATTAGTTATGAATATCAGCTTCAAGTAAAACAAAATCAAGTTATTCAAGCTTTAGAAAGAATAGGTGGACTAGAATTATTAGAGGTTAAACCGACTCTACCATCTCCATCCCCTTTTGGATATCGTAATAAAGTTACATATCCTCTAGGTATTTCTGCTACTGGTCAAGTTAAGGCGGGCTATTATCAGAAAGGTAGCCATAAATTGATTAATCTTAATCAATGTCCTATCCAAGACCAACGTTTGAACCTTTTACTCAAAGAAATTAAACAGGATATTACTAGGCGAAGATGGAAAATATATGATGAAAATAATCATATAGGTGTTTTACGTCATTTATCTTTGAGGATAGGA
Organism: Okeania sp. SIO2F4; assembly: GCF_010672385.1. GTDB lineage: Bacteria > Cyanobacteriota > Cyanobacteriia > Cyanobacteriales > Microcoleaceae > Trichodesmium. Next base: position 1,592 of record NZ_JAAHGT010001020.1, on the reverse strand, counting down.
GAAAAAACAGGGGAAATTTTATTAACTTTGGTGGTGAATGGGAGTCAAGAAAATCCTGAAAAGTTATTACCTGGCATTACTGTTGAAGCTAAAAAATGGCTGGAAGATTATTCTCGGTTAGTGGGTGTTTGTTTGAACTACAACTGTAAGACGACAAATACTATTTTTGGTCAACAAACTGTTTGTATTGCTGGTAAGTCTTATGTGCGGGAAAAATTTAATGGTTTAGAATTTCAGTTGACTCCTAATACTTTTTTTCAAGTAAATACAAAAGCTGCGGAAAAATTAATAGAGGTTGTTTTTGAAGAGTTGGTTTTGAGTGGCTCGGAAATTATTGTTGATGCTTATTGTGGAGTTGGTACTTTCACTTTACCTTTAGCCAAATATTTACAGGATGTTGGTCATAATGATTCTCTAGAAATAGGAAAGAGAAAAAGTATGGTCATTGGTTTAGAAGTACAACAAGTGGCTATTGAGCGAGCTAGGTTTAATGCTGAAATTAATAACTTGACAAATGTACATTTTTATGTTGGAAAAGTTGAGAGTTTGCTGCCTCAGTTGGAAGTTAAACCAGATGTAGTTTTGTTGGACCCGCCGAGAAAAGGTTGCGATCGCTCTGTTTTAGAGACTTTATTGGAAATTTTACCTGAGCGTATTGTTTATATTAGTTGTAAACCTGCTACCTTGGCTCGCGATCTGAAATTTCTCTGTTCAACTGGTAAATATTATTTGAGTAAGGTACAACCTGCAGATTTTTTTCCTCAAACTGCTCATGTTGAGTGTGCTGCGTTTTTGGTAAGGTTTTGAGTTGAGATACTTTTGAGTTGGGATTTTTTAGATTGATTTTCCTTTCTACAAAATTTGCGGTCGCGTTTGCGTAGCATGACCTAGGAAAGCGGAACGGAGTTCTATTGCACTCAAAACTATGCTTTGGTTTTTTTGTTGAATAAAAAGTCATGCGTATAGGCGAATAAACCCTTATAGTTTCTATAATATCAAAATTTTTGTGAGGATGCAAGGAAAAATCCTTTGACGCGCCGATTTTTTAGGAGCTTCATAAAATGAAAATGTTTGTGGTTTTCCAGTCAAAAGAAATGGATGGAAAGATTTGAGGAGGGAAAAACAAGGATACATTATGTTTATGGAAGCTTGAGAAAATGAAAATCTTTCTGATATTTCTCCTGGGGAAATTTCCTGAATACTTAGGGCTTGCTGATTAAATCTCAAATTTACAAAATTTGCGGTCGCGTTTGCGTAGCATGACCTAGGAAAGCGGAACGGAGTTCTATCGCACTCAAAACTATGCTTTAATTTTTTAGTTGAATAAAAAGTCATTTGTATATACGAATAACCCCAGATAGTTTCTATAATATCAAAATTTTGGTGAGGATGCAAGGGAAAATTCTTCGACGCGCCGATTTTTTTCAGGAGCTTCATAAAATGAAAATGTTTGTGGTTTTCCAGTCAAAAGAAATGGATGGAAAGATTTGACGAGGAAAAGACAAGGATACATTATGTTTATGGAAGCTTGAGAAAATGAAAATCTTTCTGATATTTCTCCTGGGGAAATTTCCTGAATACTTCAACCTATC
>NZ_JAAHGT010000102.1:3282-16773 GCF_010672385.1 Okeania sp. SIO2F4 | reverse complement strand
TGGTTTATAGTATTGTGTAGGTTGGGTTGACGGAGGAAACCCAACAAAAATCAACGGTGGTGGTATAGCCATAATGGTAAAGCAAGTCGATAAGCTTTCTGTTGGGTTGCGCTGTCGCTTAACCCAACCTACGATCTACTACAAAATGATGCAGAAAATTATCAAATCAATTCTACTCCCAATATTCGCCGTATTCGCCGCCTTATTAACAGGAGCAGCTCTAATGCTCTTAGCAAAAACCAATCCTGTAACTGCCTATACTGCTCTATTCCAAGAATCTCTAACAACCTACTTTGGTTTCAGCGACACCCTCAGCAAAACCACCCCACTATTACTCGCAAGTTTAGGAATATTAATAGCATTACGAGCAGGTTTATTTAATCTCGGTGGGGAAGGGCAAATTTATATGGGTGCTTTAGGTAGTGTTGTCGCCGGACTATATTTACCTAACTTCCCAATATGGATACATTTACCCCTAGCATTGACAGGAGGTTTTCTTCTCGGAGCAATTTGGGGAGCGATCGCTGGTTATCTCAAAGTCGCCCGTGGTTTAAATGAGGTGCTGACTACTTTACTACTAAATTACATCGCTCAAAATTTTGTCAATTACATGGTAAACGAACCACTGATCGCCCCCGACGCTCCTAGTCCGTACACTCCCCTCATTGCCGAGTCAGCACGTTTACCGATAATTTTGCCCAGAACTCAAGCTCACGCCGGAATTTTATTAGGGTTAGCTATTGCCATAATTTTAGCCGTCGTGTTGTCGTTGACTACCTTCGGTTATCAAGTGGATGCCGTCGGACAAAACTCTACCGCAGCTCGTTACGGTGGAATTTCTGTTAACCAGACTATTCTGGCAGTCATGGGTTTATCCGGTGGTTTGGCAGGTTTAGCAGGAAGCGCAGAAGTATTAGGAGCAAAATATCGACTGTTTGAAAACTTTTCTCCTGGTTATGGTTTTGACGCGATCGCTATTGCATTATTAAGTCGAGGCAACCCACTAGCAGTAATTTTAACATCCCTATTTTTTGGCGTTCTCAGGAGTGGAGCGAACGTAATGCAACGTAGTGCAGGAGTTTCCATAACTATTGTTTATGCTATTCAAGGTTTGACAATGTTGTTTTTAGCAATAAGTTTGGCATTTGAAGAGCATTCAGCACTCAGCACTCAGAAGTAGGTAAATTTCATCAATTAAGACCTCTCCCCCAACCCCTCTCCTGCTTTTGAGAGGGGGGAAACACCTCCTTCCCTGGTAGGGAAGGGGGTTGGGGGGTTAGGTTGGCGCGGATTCATCACTCAAAACAGGAATATGAACTTATCCAAATTGTTTTTAGCAATAAGTCTAGCGTTTGAAGAGCAAAGAAAAAGATTTAATTTTCAAATTAAAAGTAGTTCAGTTAAATAGTTTTACACTTATTAAACTTTCCTCTTAGAAACTTTTTTTAAACTTAGAAAAACCTCTCTCCAAACCTCTCTCCTACAAGGAGAGAGGCTTTTAAACCCCCCTTCCCTACAAGGGAAGGGGGCAGGGGGGTTAGGTTGGCGCGGATTCATCGGTTCTATGCAGTAAGTTGGGTTGACAAAGGAAACCCAACAAAAAGTTATAATTGTTGGGTTATATTTTAGTAGACCGACACAACTAAAATAGTCCGTTACGACAGATTCTTAAATGTCTTTCATATAGAATCCGGTTAAACAGTTGTCATTGCGACGACAGGAAGCAATCTCGCCTCACCCCTGAGATTGCTTCCTTCCACTCTGTTCCAGTCGGAATGACTACAATAACTAATTATCCGAATTTGATATCACAGTCTAAATTTTAACTATCTAACGCACCCTAAAATAATAAATTTCCGAAACTAATGCTATACTTTTTCAAGACTTCAGTTGTTAAGAAATAAATAAGCAAGAATAATGTTGTTAACGATTATAGACCAAGCACAAAGATATATTATACCTAATTTCCCTGTTCACTACTCCCTACTCCCTACTCCCTACTCCCTATTATCTGATTATTTATCTGCCACAATCAGACTTTCTGTTCCTCTAGCTTTTGCCGCTTTAGGTGGAATATTTTCCGAACGTTCCGGCGTTCTAAATATTGCTTTAGAAGGAATGTTATTAACAGGAGCTTTTGTCAGTGCTGCTGTTTCTATTACTACTGAAAATGTCTACTTTGGAACCTTAATCGCTATTTTAGCTGGAGGAATTGTAGGCTTAATTCATGCCTATCTTTGTGTCAATTTAAAAGTCAATCAAATAGTCTCAAGTCTGGCAATAAATTTAGCAGCATCAGGATTAACAGCTTATGGAGCTAGAGTATTATTCGACAGTGGCACAATTGCTCTACCAGGTATTGAAACTATCAATATTTTCGGATTAAAAGACTTACCAATTTTAGGAATATTTTTCAATCAAGACCTATTATTTTATTTACTTTTACTATTCATTCCTGTTTCTACTTATATCATATTTAATACCAGTTGGGGTTTAGCCTTAAGAGCAGTTGGCGAATATCCTCAAGCAGCAGCAACAGCCGGAATATCTGTTAGTTTTGTGCGTTATTTGAGTGTAGGTTTTAGTGGTTGCTTGGCAAGTTTAGGAGGAGTTTATTTAGCATTAGTTCATGTTAAATTTTTCACCGAAGGCATGAGTAGTGGAAAAGGTTTTATTGCCTTAGCAGCCATAATATTTGGTAGATGGCATCCAGTTTATACCGTTTTAGCTTGTTTATTATTTGGCGCAACAGAAGCTTTGCAATTGAGAGTTCAAGCTTTTAATCTCAATATTCCCTATCAATTTTTAGAGATGTTACCTTATGTTATTGCTCTATTTGCTTTAATTGGTTTAGCAGGTAAATCTACCCCTCCTGCTGCTTTAGGAAAAGTGTATTTAAAAGATAATAAAAATTAGGAGGTGTAGTCGGGAATAAAGAATATATATTGATACCAAATCCGGTTTAAAAAGACCAGTTTTTATAAACTAGGAAAACCCTGTAGAGACCTTGCATGCAAGGTCTCTACAGGGCGGGATATAACGGGTATATCTATACCGGATTTGGTATGAGGAGTTTATGAATTGATAATTGATAATGAATAATGGATAATTACCTCGATTAAAACCGTAAAGGAATTGAATATAAGTAAATCATAATTTATTTTTTTATCATTAAAATGAGAGGCTTTAAACCCAATTGATTAATTATCAATTATCCATTGGTAGGGACGTTCTATGGAACGCCCCTACAGGGTTTTTTAAGTTATAAAGCAACAGGTCTATGAAACTTCTGTTTTAACAACCATTCGCATATTTCCTGGTGGCGCCATAGTTAAGCCCCTCCGAACAGGTTTAATTGGTCGATTAGAAACTAACTTAAGTTCGTACTGTGATAAAATAGTCGCCAGTACCAATTTCATTTCAAATAAAGCAAAAGCTGAACCTATACAACGACGACTCCCTCCTCCAAATGGTAAATATTCATAAGGTGAAAATTGTCTTTCGAGAAAACGTTCTGGTTTAAATTGTTTAGGTTCTGGATAAATATCTTCCCGGTGATGAGTCAGATAAATAGACACCATTGCCACCGTTCCCGGTTCCAATTGATAACCCATAATTTCTATAGGTTTCTTAACAATTCTAGGAACAGCACCGAGCGCAATGGGATAAATGCGTAGAGTTTCTTGGCAAACAGCACTGAGATAAGGAAGTTTAGTAATGGCAACTTTGTCTGAGTTATCCGGAAGAGTTGCTAATTCTGCCCTTATTTTTTCCCGCACTGATGGGATTTTGTCAATCCAATATAACGCCCATGCTAAAGCTGACGCCGTAGTTTCGTGACCGGCAAAAAGCATTGTCAGCAGTTCATCCTTAATTTCTTCATCACTCATGGGATGACCTGCTTCATCACGCGCTTCTAGTAATAAACTAAGAATATCATCAGTATGATTTCCCTCTTTCTTTGCAGTTTCAATTTCTGCCAATATTAGTTCGTGGAGTTCTTGCCTTTTCCGCAAAAATCTCCCCCAAGGACTCCAAGGTCCCCAGTCTTTGCGGAAGACATTAAAAAACAGAAAAATAGAACTAATGGGAGAACTCATAGAGTCGAGAACATCAGACATCAGAAGTCTAAGTTTTTCATAACGTTGTCCTTGATTTAAACCAAATACAGCACCCAGAATTACTTTGAGAGATATTTCTTGGGTTGACCTGCGGATCGGAAAAGGTTTATCTATTTGCCACTGACTAATGACATCAGAACTAATGTTATAGATTAAGTTTCCATAGTTACGCATCCGATCGCCATGAAAAGGTGGCATTAATAGTTTTCTTTGCCTTTGGTGGCGATCGCCATCTTGGAAGAGTAGAGAGTTTTTGCCCACAAAATATTGCAAAATACTACTACGACCTCCTAAACCAAAAGTATCAGGGTGAGCAGTAAAAATTTGTTGAATGGCTTTAGGGTTACAGAAGTAGATGAAAGGGAACAAAGAATTCGTATTTGTTCTAAAAACATCTCCATATTTAGAGTATCCCTCTTCTATGGTAGATAAGGGACTAAAAATAAATTTCCAAGTCCGGAGTCTTCTTTGTAAAGGTGACAGGGCTGGGCCATTAGGTAATGTCATTTCAGTTATCAGTTATCAGTTATCAATTATCAGTTCCTCCAGTTTAATTAGGAGGCAAGAAAATCCATTTTATTTTTTATCCCCTTAAAAGGGCAGACTATTGACCTTATTTTTTGGTCATATTATAGTTTTTGTGATCTATCTCAGACTATATTTTATCTATAATATTTTCTCTATTCGATGGCCAAAAAATACCCAAATTCTACCATCAATTCTGTAAAAATGATTAAAATTAAATATTTATATTCTCGAAAACCTTTGATAGTTATATACTTTAATTCTGCCTAGATTAGTAAACGGATATAATTCAATTGGCTAGTCTCACTTCATTCCAAAGTTTCCTATAAAATAACTCCTGTGTGGCAAAGCTAATCAGTCTAACCACCTTTCTACTGAAATAAAATTGATGACAGTAAAATTTAAGGAGCGCTAATGAATCAACCCATCAACCCCACTGCTGAAAATCAAATTCGGGTAGAAGACGATCGCACAGGTATGAGTGTTACTACTCTAAGACGTGCACTAGCGGATAACCTGTTTTATTTGCAAGGGACTTATGAGTCAATGGCAAAACAGGATGATTTCTACCGAGCTCTGGCTTATACTATACGGGATCGCTTACTCCAACGGTTTCTTTCTACAATTCGTACCTACAATGAGAAAGATGTTAAAGTAGTATACTACTTATCAGCAGAATTTCTCATGGGTCGTCACCTAGGTAATAGTTTGATTAATCTAGGCATATATGAAGAAATTCGTCAAGCAGTTAGCCAATCTGGACTTAACTTGGATGAACTACTAGAACAAGAAGATGATCCAGGTTTAGGAAATGGGGGTTTGGGTAGGTTAGCAGCTTGTTTTTTAGACTCTCTAGCTACCCTGGAAATTCCTGCGATGGGTCATGGTATTCGCTATGAGTTTGGCATTTTCACCCAAACTGTACAAGATGGATGGCAAGCTGAAATTCCTGATAAGTGGCTGCGCTTTGGCAACCCCTGGGAAATAGCTCGTCCAGCAGAACAGGTAGAAGTTAAGTTTGGTGGCACTACAGAAGCATATCGTGATGACAAAGGTCATTATCGGGTAACATGGGTTCCGGGCGAAACTGTCATTGGTATCCCTTATGATACTCCTGTTCCTGGGTATAAAGTGAATACAGTTAATCCACTACGTCTGTGGCGTGCAGAAGCTAGTGTAGATTTTAAGTTTGAAGAGTTCAATTCTGGAAACTACGATGGTGCAGTAGCGGAAAAAATGAGTTCCGAGACGATTTCCAAAGTTCTCTATCCTAATGACAACACTCCCCAAGGTAAGGAACTCCGACTCAAACAGCAATATTTCTTCGTTTCCTGTGCCTTACAAGATATAATCCGCAGGCATTTGTCTAACCACCAAAACTTAGATAACTTAAGCGATAAAACAGCAATTCAGTTAAATGATACTCACCCTGCTGTTGCTATTGCGGAAATGATGCGGTTGTTCATTGATGAGTATGATATGGACTGGGAGCGTGCATGGCATATTACTCAAAATACTTTTGCCTATACTAACCATACCTTGTTACCAGAAGCGTTAGAACGTTGGGTAATTAGTTTGTTTGGTAGTCTGCTACCTCGCCACTTAGAGATTATCTATGAAATTAATCACCGCTTTATAGAGCAAGTAAAAACTTGGTATCCCAAAGATAAGGAATTAATCTCTCGTGTATCTATAATTGAGGAAACACCAGAAAAATCAGTTCGGATGGCAAATTTGGCGACTGTGGGTAGTCATGCGGTGAATGGGGTAGCAGCTCTACACACAGAATTGCTGAAAAAAGGTGTACTCAAAGATTTCTACAAACTTTTCCCAGAAAAGTTCCTCAATAAAACTAATGGAGTAACTCCCCGTCGTTGGATTTTATTGAGTAATCCTAAACTTTCTGCGTTATTTTCTGAGAAATTAGGAGATAGTTGGTTGCGAGATTTAGATAAACTAAGGCAACTAGAAAAATATGTTGATGATGTAGAATTTTGTAACCGTTGGCAACAAATTAAGCAGGAGAATAAAGCTAACCTGGCAGAGTACATTTTAAAGCATAATCGGATTGAAGTGGATACTAATTCTCTGTTTGATATTCAAGTCAAACGTATCCATGAGTATAAACGTCAACATTTGGATTTATTCCACATCATTACTCTTTACAACCGGATTAAGCAAAATCCTAGTATTGATATTCAACCTCGCACATTCATTTTTGGTGGCAAGGCAGCTCCTGGTTACTATATGGCTAAGTTAATTATTAAGTTGACTAATGCTGTTGCTGATGTAGTTAATGAGGACCCTGATGTGCGTGGTCGCCTGAAAGTAGTTTTCTTGGCTAACTTTAATGCTTCATTAGGTCAGTTAATTTATCCTGCTGCCGATTTATCAGAGCAAATTTCTACTGCTGGCAAAGAAGCATCGGGAACTGGTAATATGAAGTTTGCCATGAATGGAGCGATGACTATTGGTACTCTTGACGGAGCTAATATTGAGATTCGTGAAGAGGTGGGAGCGGAGAATTTCTTCCTATTTGGTCTAACTGCTGAAGAAGTTTTCGATTTGAAGGCTAAGGGTTATAAACCTTTGGATTACTATAATACAAATCCAGAGTTAAAGGCTGTAATCGATCGGATTGCTAGTGGTCGGTTTAGCAAAGGCAATCCTAATCTATTTAAGCCTCTGATTGATTCTCTACTGTACAATGACCAATATATGCTATTAGCTGACTATCAGGCTTATATTGAATGTCAGGAAAAGGTTAGTCAAGCTTTCCAAGACAAAGAAAAATGGACAAAAATGTCTATTTATAATTCTGTTCGGATGGGTAAATTTTCTTCCGATCGGACAATTATGGAATATGCGAAAGAGATTTGGGGAGCAACACCTGTGAAGATTAATCAAGAAACGTATACTCAAGATAATGCTGGTTTGAAGGTAGATAATTAATTGCTCTAATTTTTAATCTTGAGCCATCAAGTATCAAAAATGATGTGATTTGAGTTAATGTGATGAAGAGACGTTCCTGGTAACGTCTCTTTATTTACAGCGGTTTTCATTTCAGTAGACCACAGTAGGGGCGAATGGCCATTCGCCCCTACAGGGTTTTGATTATGACGATGTGGTTTATCAATCAGCAAAAGCGCTGTATACCAATACTACAGGATTTGATATTATCCAGCAAGTGGAAAGTTCTGGTGTAGGGTCTCTGTCGGTAGAGTCAGAGGGAATAGGTTTTTCAACCCTACTCCCTATTTTCTATTCCTTACTCCCTATTCCCTGATTAGACGATTAAGGAATCACTCAGAGTAGTGAACCGAGTTGCTATTTGCTCTGAGGTTGCAGATAAATTTTCTAAAGTGACTAAAAGTTGATCGTTCAAGAAAATTGAAATGTTACTATCAACAGTCTCAACAGTTAAACTTTGTTCATTGATATTTAATCCATTAGCTAATACAAGGAAGTCTTGATTAATATCGAAGTCAGTAATAACATCTAGTCCTTGGTCAAAGTTGAGCAGGAAGCGATCGCTACCACTACCTCCAGAGAGAGTATCATCACCTTCCCCTCCATACAAGAAATCGTCACCTGCTTCTCCTAAAAGAGAGTCGTTTCCTGACGTTCCAAACAAGGTATCATTATCGGCACCACCTAACAAAGTATCATTACCTTCCTCTCCATACAATGTATCCTGACCTTGATTACCAAACATTAGGTCGTCTCCTATACCACCAAATAACTGGTCTTGCTGACCTTCCGTCCCTAATGGTGCTACAAGTTCGGGGTTGTCACCATACATGGTATCATTGCCTTCACAACCACATAGGGTATCATTACCTTGATCCCCAAACATCAGGTCGTCCCCTAACCGACCATACATCAAGTCATCATCTTTACCACCTCGTGCAGTATCATCACCTTCACCACTAATGATAGTGTCATTAGCATAGTTACCACTGAGGAAATCATTTCCGGCACCACCATCAATGTAGTCTTCTCCTGATACATCACCATCAACAACACTATTGTTGCCTCCAAAAATACTGTCATCTCCTTCTTCACCTAAAAGAGTATCGTCTCCTTCGTCGCCAAACATTAAATCATTATCTTTACCACCATAAATGAAATCGTTTTCTTTACCTCCGTGCATTAAATCATCTCCACGACTGCCTTGCATGACATCGTTACCGCGACCGCCATAAACAGAATCTACTCCGATTTCCTCTTCTGATGAACTTGAGCTAGGGTCGGCAACAATTTGGTCATCACCATTTTCACCCAGAAGTAGGTCGTTACCTTCCTGTCCGAACATAATGTCATCACCTTTACCACCATGGATACTATCATCATCCTTACCGCCCATGAGCATATCGTTGTAACGGTTACCATTGAGGTAATCATTCCCCCTGCCACCGTTCATAAAATCGCTGCCTGTGGAGTCTTTGTCGTTACCACCAGGAGTACCACCCCATAAGAAATCGTTACCTCGATCGCCTAATAGGGTATCGCTGCCGATATCACCATATATCAGATCGTCATCCTTACCTCCACGACCTGTATCGTCACCTTTTCCAGCGTAGATCTCATCATTTTGTTCTTTACCATTAACAAAGTCAGATTCACGCTTAGCAAAAATTGAGTCATTTCCCAGACCACCAAACATGGTGTCACTATCTTCAGAACCTTCCATAATATCGTCGCCTTCCAAACCATCAATAGCAATACCAGTTCGATTTAGGTTACTACTTTGAATAACTTCCCCGTCTTCTGTACCGAAGAAAAACTCTTCAAATTGATTGGAATTAAGAACTAGAGAAGGTACAACAGGTAAATCTACAAGTTCTATAGTTGGAGGTGGAGGACAAGAATGGTCATCATCTATTGGCTCTGGGGTAGGTTCTGGAGTAGGCTCTGGAGTAGGCTCTGGAGTAGGTTCTGGAGTAGGTTCTGGAGTAGGTTCTGGAGTAGGCTCTGGAGTAGGCTCTGGAGTAGGTTCTGGAGTAGGTTCTGGAGTAGGTTCTGGAGTAGGTTCTGGAGTAGGTTCTGGGGTAGGTTCTGGGGTAGGTTCTGGGGTAGGTTCTGGGGTAGGTTCTGGAGTAGGTTCTGGAGTAGGTTCTGGAGTAGGTTCTGGAGTAGGTTCTGGGGTAGGTTCTGGGGTAGGTTCTGGGGTAGGTTCTGGGGTAGGTTCTGGGGTAGGTTCTGGGGTAGAGGCTACATCTACAGAAATGTCAGCGGGTGCTAAGGGGTTGCCGTCTGGGTCTTGTGCTTCATAAGAAATTGTAGTTGTACCCTCGAAACCATCAACGGGGGTGAAGGTAACGTTGCCATCATTGTCTACGGTAAATGTGCCTTCTCCAGGGACTGTGATGTTTGGCTGTATTCCTGGTGTGCTGAGGTCGAGGTCGATGGTAGCCTGGTCGATGCCACGATCGTTGTCGGTGATGCTGAATGTGACTGGGGTGTTGGTGGTGGTGCTGGCTGTGTCATCTGTTAATACTGGTATGGGAGTCACATCTACAGAAATGTCAGCGGGTGCTAAGGGGTTGCCGTCTGGGTCTTGTGCTTCATAAGAAATTGTAGTTGTACCCTCGAAACCATCAACGGGGGTGAAGGTAACGTTGCCATCATTGTCTAGGGTAAATGTGCCTTCACCGGGGACTGTGATGTTTGGCTGTATTCCTGGTGTGCTGAGGTCGAGGTCGATGGTAGCCTGGTCGATGCCACGATCGTTGTCGGTGATGCTGAATGTGACTGGGGTGTTGGTGGTGGTGCTGGCTGTGTCATCTGTTAATACTGGTATGGGAGTCACATCTACAGTAATATTAGCTTCGTTGGATACTGCTCCCAAGTTATCTTGAATAGTATATGTAATGGGAGTGGTTGTGCCAGTAAATTCGGCTTCTGGGGTAAAGGTAATATTTCCGGCATCATCTACTGTATAAGTGCCTTCTCCTGCTATAGTTAGACTGGTGTCTCGTTCAACTGTAATTGGGTTAATGTCTACTGTGCTTGGGTCTATTGTACTGTCGGGGTCAGTATCATTATCTGTAATATTGAAGGTGACTGGTTGCCCTTGTTGTGTATTTTCACTGTTGTCTGTAGCTATAGGTGGTAAGTTGGTTACTGTAACTGTGATATTGGCACTGATTGACCTATTATTGTTTTCATCTGCTATTGTGTAGGGTATGGTTACTGCTCCGACAAAGTCGGTTTCGGGTGTGAAGGTGACATCCCCATTTTCGTCTACATTGAAAGTACCTTGAGTGGGAACTGTGAATGTAGGCTCGATTCCAGGGGTGCTTGGGTTTAAGTCTATTGTGGTTGGGTCTACAACTCCATCTGGGTCAATATCGTTGTTACTAATATTGAATGTTACTGGTTGGTTGACTGGGGTACTGTCATTGTCGTCTGTGGCTATGGGTGGGTTGTCTATGACTTCTACGGTAATGTTGCCTTGGTTGGTGAGGTTTCCTGTTGTATCTTCTACGGTGTAAGGAATGGTGACAATTCCTTGAAACCCTGGTGTGGGAGTAAATGTTAGTTCTCCATTCTCATCTACTGTAAAGTTTCCTTGGTCTACAGTTAGTGTTTGTTGAATTCCCGAGGTGCTGGGGTCGAGGTCGATGGTTGCTTGGTTGATCTGAGTTCCTTCATCGGGTATGTCGTTATCTGTGATGTTGAAACTGACTGGTGTATCAACTGTGGTACTGGCGTTGTCATCTGTGGCAAATGGTAGTTCTGTGGTAATAGAAACGTTGATATTGGCTATTTCTGATGTACTGCCATTATTGTCTGCGACTGTGTAGGGAATATTTACTTCTCCGACAAAACTATCAACGGGGGTGAAGGTGAGGTTTCCGTTATTATCTACGGTAAATGTGCCTTGAGTTGGTAGTGTTAATGTTTGTTGAAGTCCTGGTGTATTGAGGTCAATGTCGATGGTGCTGGGGTCGATGGTGCCGTCTATGTCGTTGTCGTTATCAGTGATATTGAATGTGACTGGTTGTCCTGGTTCAGTGCTGGCGCTGTCGTCGTTGGCTACAGGGGGGATGTTGACGACTTCGACAGCGATCTCGGCTTGGTTGGAGGTTTCGCCGTCGTTGTCTGCTACTGTGTAGGGGATGGTTACTTGTCCGATAAAACCTGGTTCGGGGGTGAAGGTGAGGTTTCCGTTATTATCTACGGTAAATGTGCCTTCTGGTACTGTGATGGTATTTTGATTTCCTGGTGTATTGGGGTCAATGTCGATGGTGTTGGGGTCGATGGTGCCGTCTATGTCGTTGTCGTTATCAGTGATGTTGAATGTGACTGCTTGACCGCTTAATGTTGTGCTGTTGTCATTGTTGGCAACGGGGGGTTGGTTTTCTGGCAGGTTTGGTATGACATCTACAGTAATATTAGCTTCGTTGGATACTGCTCCTAAGTTATCTTGAATAGTATATGTAATGGGAGTGGTTGTGCCAGTAAATTCGGCTTCTGGGGTTAAGGTAATATTTCCGCTATCATCTACTGTATAAGTGCCTTCTCCTGCTATAGTTAGACTGGTGTCTCGTTCAACTGTAATTGGGTTAATGTCTACTGTGCTTGGGTCTATTGTACTGTCGGGGTCAGTATCATTATCTGTAATATTGAAGGTGACTGGTTGCCCTTGTTGTGTATTTTCACTGTTGTCTGTAGCTATAGGTGGTAAGTTGGTTACTGTAACTGTGATATTGGCACTGATTGACCTATTATTGTTTTCATCTGCTATTGTGTAGGGTATGGTTACTGCTCCGACAAAGTCGGTTTCGGGTGTGAAGGTGACATCCCCATTTTCGTCTACATTGAAAGTACCTTGAGTGGGAACTGTGAATGTAGGCTCGATTCCAGGGGTGCTTGGGTTTAAGTCTATTGTGGTTGGGTCTACAACTCCATCTGGGTCAATATCGTTGTTACTAATATTGAATGTTACTGGTTGGTTGACTGGGGTACTGTCATTGTCGTCTGTGGCTATGGGTGGGTTGTCTATGACTTCTACGGTAATGTTGCCTTGGTTGGTGAGGTTTCCTGTTGTATCTTCTACGGTGTAAGGAATGGTGACAATTCCTTGAAACCCTGGTGTGGGAGTAAATGTTAGTTCTCCATTCTCATCTACTGTAAAGTTTCCTTGGTCTACAGTTAGTGTTTGTTGAATTCCCGAGGTGCTGGGGTCGAGGTCGATGGTTGCTTGGTTGATCTGAGTTCCTTCATCGGGTATGTCGTTATCTGTGATGTTGAAACTGACTGGTGTATCAACTGTGGTACTGGCGTTGTCATCTGTGGCAAATGGTAGTTCTGTGGTAATAGAAACGTTGATATTGGCTATTTCTGATGTACTGCCATTATTGTCTGCGACTGTGTAGGGAATATTTACTTCTCCGACAAAACTATCAACGGGGGTGAAGGTGAGGTTTCCGTTATTATCTACGGTAAATGTGCCTTGAGTTGGTAGTGTTAATGTTTGTTGAAGTCCTGGTGTATTGAGGTCAATGTCGATGGTGCTGGGGTCGATGGTGCCGTCTATGTCGTTGTCGTTATCAGTGATATTGAATGTGACTGGTTGTCCTGGTTCAGTGCTGGCGCTGTCGTCGTTGGCTACAGGGGGGATGTTGACGACTTCGACAGCGATCTCGGCTTGGTTGGAGGTTTCGCCGTCGTTGTCTGCTACTGTGTAGGGGATGGTTACTTGTCCGATAAAACCTGGTTCGGGGGTGAAGGTGAGGTTTCCGTTATTATCTACGGTAAATGTGCCTTCTGGTACTGTGATGGTATTTTGATTTCCTGGTGTATTGGGGTCAATGTCGATGGTGTTGGGGTCGATGGT
>NZ_JAAHGT010000102.1:1432-3182 GCF_010672385.1 Okeania sp. SIO2F4 | reverse complement strand
AACCTGGTTCGGGGGTGAAGGTGAGGTTTCCGTTATTATCTACGGTAAATGTGCCTTCTGGTACTGTGATGGTATTTTGATTTCCTGGTGTATTGGGGTCAATGTCGATGGTGTTGGGGTCGATGGTCCCGTCTATGTCGTTGTCGTTATCACTAATGTTGAATGTGACTGGTTGACCGCTTAATGTTGTGCTGTTGTCATTGTTGGCAACGGGGGGTTGGTTTGGCTCTGCTTCTACTGTAATGTCTACTATAGCACTGCTGGTATCTCCATTACTATCTGTGATTGTATAGTTGATGCTGGCTGCTCCATTGAAGTCGGCGTCTGGTGTGAAGTCTATGGTGTCATCTGTGGGATCATTTGGTGTCCCTCCATCGTTGACTGTGGCTGTACCGTTGGTGGCTCCATCTACTGTTATGGTTCCTGTTGATGGTCCGTCTCCTCCAAAGTTGTCGTTTCCTAGTACGGTAATGTTGTTCACTCCACTGTCTTCTAGTACTGTGGCTGTGTCGTCCTCTGCTGTGGGGACATCGTTGACTGGAGTTACTGTTACGTCTACTGTGGCACTGCTGGTATCTCCATCACTATCTGTGATTGTATAGTTGATGGTGGCTGCTCCATTGAAGTCGGCGTCTGGTGTGAAGTCTATGGTGTCGTCTGTGGGGTCGTTTGGTGTGCCTCCATCGTTGACTGTGGCTGTGCCTCCTGTTACTCCATCTAGTGTTATGGTTCCTGTTGATGGTCCGTCTCCGCCAAAGTTGTCGTTGCTGAGTACAGGTATGTTGGTTGTGCCACTGTCTTCTGCTACTGTGGCTGTGTCGTCCTCTGCTGTGGGGACTTGGCCTTGTGTAACTCTAATGTCTACAGTAGCACTGCTGGTATCTCCATCACTATCTGTGATTGTGTAGTTAATGGTGGGGTTTCCATCGAATTCGGGGTCGGGAGTAAAGTCTATGGTGTCATCTGTGGGGTCGTTTGGTGTCCCTCCATCGTTGATTGTGGCTGTGCCTCCTGTGACTCCATCTATGGTAATTGTGCCGGCTCCGTCTCCGCCAAAGTCGTCGTTTTCTAGTACATCAATGTTGGTTGTGCCACTTTCGGCTACTGTGGCTGTGTCGTCTTCTGCTGTGGGTGCGTTAGTCCCTGTGATGTTGATTGTTGTTGTGGCTGTGTTGCTGTTAGTATCCCCATCGTTGACTACTACTGTGACACTACGAGCTGTGGTGTCTGGGTTGGCTGAGGTGTTGTTGTATTCTATTTGAGCTATGGCATTCTGATAGTCTGCTAGTGGAGCAGTCCCTGTGAGTGTGATTGTTCCTGTGGTACTATCATAAGCGCTGGCTGTTATTCCTGTTGGGAGTGTGCTGTTGACTGATAAGCTTTCTACTGTATCTCCGTCTGGTCTGTTGGTTAATACGATTGTGGCTGATTCGATGTTGGTGTCGTCTATGTCTGTTATCGCAACATCACTGTCTCCTATTGCTACTGCTGCACCTCCTTGTGTGAAGGTTGTTGTGTAGTTGTTGTCTGTAGCTCCACTACTGTCGTTACCGTCTAGGTCTAATGTGGGGGGTGCGTTGGTTGCTGTGATGTTAATTGTTGTTGTGGCTGTGTTACTATCACTTTCTCCATCGTTGACTACTACTGTGACACTACGAGCTGTGGTGTCTGGGTTGGCTGATGTGTTGTTGTATTCTATTTGAGCTATGGCATTCTGATAGTCTGCTAGTGGAGCAGTCCCTGTGAGTGT
>NZ_JAAHGT010000102.1:0-1422 GCF_010672385.1 Okeania sp. SIO2F4 | reverse complement strand
TCCCTGTGAGTGTGATTGTTCCTGTGGCACTATCATAGCTACTAGCTGTTATTCCTGTTGGGAGTGTGCTGTTGACTGATAAGCTTTCTACTGTATCTCCGTCTGGTCTGTTGGTTAATACGATTGTGGCTGATTCGATGTTGGTGTCGTCTATGTCTGTTATCGCAACATCACTGTCTCCTATTGCTACTGCTGCACCTCCTTCTGTGAAGGTTGTTGTGTAGTTGTTGTCTGTAGCTCCACTGCTGTCGTCCCCGTCTAGGTCTAATGTGGGAGGATCATTAATAGGAATAACCTCCACTACAGTAATATGAACTTGGTTACTATTTGGTCCAAAAACTTCAAATGATGAATTTCTATTTTCGTCTGTCAGAACTATCTGTAGAGTTCTGTCTGTAGTATCTGGGTTTTCGCTGGTGTTTTCGTATTGAATATCTCTTAGTGCTGTTGCAAAATCATCAACGCTGGCGGTATCTCCTGTAGTTGGTGTTAGGGTAACTACTCTTTCGCCATCCACGTTTGTAGTTACTGTAGCAGTTAAGTTTGTACCTGTTACTATAGCTGAATCTGTTAGTTCTACACCATTAACCAAAAATTTTTCATCGTCACCATCAATAGGATTAGTCAGGGTGATTGTTGCTTCCTGTAATCTACCGCCATCAGCAGTAGTGCCATTGTTTATGTAATCTCGAATAATCAGGCCCTCAGTAGTAAGTACACCATCTGTTGTAGTCTCACCTGTCGCGATGTCTACTATATTAATAGGACCACCGTTTTCTGTAAATGTTGTTTCGTAGTTAGTTCCTGGGGTATCAGTACCATCTAGGTCTATTAGTGGGATGTCAAAAAGGGATATTTGCTCCGGGTCGGATATCCCATCATTACTATTGGTTTCTTCTGTAGGAAGGAGTTCTTCAGCTACTGGAGCGCTGGCAAAGTTTCTGATGTGATATAGTTGTCCGTTACCATCCCCTGCATCATTACTGCTAACATATAATTTTCCTTCTGCGTCAGTCCAAGCTGCACCATACCTTGCTGGATCTAAATTTCCACCACTTTCTAACTGTATTGTAGTTGTACTAATCGTAGCATTATTAGTATCAGAGATATCAATTCTAACTAATTCACCTTCACTACTGATGCCATAAAAGCTGTTTTGAGATCGTATATAAGTTAAATCTGCTGGCATATTACCAATGGGAACTGTGCCAGTCAAATTTATTGTTGTTGCTGTTACCGGGTTATCAAGATTGATTCTACGTATTGATGTTTTAATGTCTCTGTTGGTTATCCATAAATTATTGTCTTGGTCTATATCTCCAGCAGTAGGCCTTCGAGCAAGAGTAACTTTTACAAAGGACGGCGAATAGCTATCCACATCCAATATGACGGCGCATACACCGATTGAGTGACGGTTTACGA
>NZ_JAAHGT010001019.1 GCF_010672385.1 Okeania sp. SIO2F4 | reverse complement strand
ATTATCAGAAAAAATCCCCAAATGTTTGTTGAGACCGGAGGATGTCAACAAACATGATTGGAGTCACTGGAGGCGAGTTGCTAGTTTTATTAAACTGCATCGTATTCGGAGGACTCAACTTTTTCAATGGAAGAAAGCCCTTGAGGGTATCCTCACCCATAGTTTATGGGCGGAACATGAACTTTCTGTGCAAGTACACATTGAAACGGGTGAGCCACCAAATCATTTGCACTCACCGATGGCAAATGTCTAGCGCGTGTCTAGTTTTCAAGAAGGTGTATCAATTATTTCCTCCTACTGGACTGACACAGCTAATGAGTGTGCGCATTTATTTGGGGGCGGGTTTATTTCATCTAATGGTTAAACTCGTTCATTTTCAAAACAAACCCGCCCCTACTATTGTACTATTTTAGATGAAACAGTCCGCTACTCACTAATCTCTAATGAATACTGAAATACCCGAACAACTTGCCTTAATGCAGTTATCTGATTCTTTTTTCCCAAGTGGATCTTTTACCTTTTCTCACGGACTAGAAACTTTAGTTCAAACTGGAAAAATTCAGTCAAGGGAAGAAATTTTGTATTTCTTGCAAATATTATTGCGCAATAAAATTGGAGTTAGTGATGTGGTAGCATTAATTCACAGTTATCGGGGTAGTAAAAACGGAAATATAGAGGCGGTGAGAGAAGCTGATCGGCAACTATTTATTCAAACAGCGATCGCTAAAAATAGAGAAACTCAGCGTCAAAGTGGACGAGCGTTATTAATGGTAGCTAGTTCTACTTGGCAAGACGAACGACTAGAAACTCTTAATCAAGATGCTGTTCAGGGGAAAATACACTGTTTACATCCAGTTATTTTTGGTGCAATTACTTCAGTAGCAGGTTTAAAGGAACGAGATGCAGTATTAGCTTTTTTGCATGGTTTGGTTACTAATATATTGGGAGCAGCTATTCGTTTAGGTATTTTAGGACATATACAAACACAGCAAGTTTTACTCCAATTAGTACCAGATATTGAAGCGGTTTGGTCAACTGCTGTATCGATGAATTTAGAGCAAATGTGGTCTTGTACTCCCTTGATTGATATTGCTCAAATGCAACATCCCAAATTGGCTCAGAGATTGTTTGCTAATTAGGCTTTGCTGAATAAGTCTTATGGTTGAGACTAGAATTCAGAATTGAGAATTGAGAATTCAGAATTTTATGAGGAGGTAGGAGGAAGACTAGAATTGAGAATTGAGAATTTTAAGCGAAAAAAGCTAAAATATTTATCTGTAAATGCTTTAAGAGTTAATCAAGAAGCCTTAATTACATCTTTTATAGCGCTACTCATTAAGGCATTTGACATTTCTAAATCCTGAAACCCTTTGACCGTTTACTATTCCCCATTCCCTATTCCCTATTCCCTATTCCCTAGCGCTATAACATATACAAAAAGAGGAATTAAAGTTATGAGTTATCGTATGAATCGACGCGCTTATGCTGATACCTATGGACCAACAGTAGGCGATCGCGTTCGTTTGGCAGATACGGAATTATTTATCGAAGTTGAACGAGATTACACGACTTATGGTGACGAAGTAAAGTTTGGTGGTGGTAAAGTAATCCGTGATGGAATGGGACAATCACCCATATCTCGTGAAGCTGGTGCAGTAGATTTAGTAATTACTAATGCTCTGATTCTGGATTGGTGGGGGGTCGTCAAAGCCGATATTGGCATCAAAGACGGCAAGATTGATAAAATCGGCAAAGCAGGTAATCCTTATATTCAAGATGGAGTAGATATTATTATTGGTCCATCTACTGAAGTTATTGCTGGAGAAGGACATATTATTACGGCGGGAGGAATAGATAGTCACATTCACTTTATTTGCCCCCAACAAATAGAAATAGCGATCGCTTCTGGCATCACGACAATGATAGGAGGTGGCACAGGTCCGGCTACAGGTACTAATGCTACGACCTGTACTCCTGGTCAGTGGAATATTTGGATGATGCTACAAGCTGCTGATGCTTTTCCGATAAATTTGGGTTTTTTGGGCAAGGGAAATAGTGCTAAACCAGAAGGATTAATAGAACAAATTAAAGCTGGAGCAATGGGTTTAAAACTCCATGAAGATTGGGGAACAACTCCTGCTGCCATTGACACTTGTTTGAGTGTTGCCGATAAATATGACGTACAGGTAGCTATCCATACCGACACCCTCAATGAAGCAGGTTTTGTAGAAAATACGATCGCTGCTTTTAAAGACCGAGTAATTCATACCTATCATACTGAAGGTGCGGGAGGTGGACACGCACCAGATATTATTAAAGTTTGCGCCCTCAAAAATGTATTACCTTCTTCAACTAATCCTACTCGTCCGTTTACAGTCAATACTTTAGAAGAACATCTTGATATGTTGATGGTCTGTCACCACCTTGATAAAAACATTCCCGAAGATGTAGCTTTTGCTGAATCTAGGATACGCAAAGAAACTATTGCAGCAGAAGATATTTTACACGATTTAGGAGCATTTAGCGCTATTGCTTCTGATTCTCAAGCAATGGGTAGAGTGGGAGAAGTAATTATTCGTACTTGGCAAACTGCTCACAAAATGAAAGTACAAAGAGGTGTTTTAGCTCCCGATACAAAGGAAGTAGCAGCATCAACTATTTCTTCCTACTCCCTACTCCCTACTCCCTACTCCCTAATGAATGCAGATAATTTTCGGGCTAAACGCTACATTGCAAAATATACTATCAATCCGGCAATTATGCACGGTATTGCTGATTATGTTGGTTCTATTGAAGTAGGAAAACTAGCTGATATCTGCCTTTGGAAACCTGCTATGTTTGGGGTTAAACCCGAAATAGTTATTAAAGGTGGAGCGATCGCTTGGGCACAAATGGGCGACCCGAATGCTAGTATTCCTACACCCCAACCTGTATATATGCGTCCCATGTTTGGTAGCTTTGGTGGTGCAGTTTCTACCACTTCTTTGACCTTTGTCTCTAAAGAAGCATTAGATACTGGGATACCGGAACAAATCAGTTTAAAGACTCCTGCGGTAGCTGTTAGTAATACACGAAATATCGGTAAAGCAGATATGAAACTTAATTCAGCAACGCCAAAAATAGAAGTAAATCCTGAAACTTATGAAGTGAGAGCAGATGGTGAACTATTAACTTGTGAACCTGCCTCTGTTTTACCAATGGCGCAGCGTTATTTTTTATTTTGAAGTAGCACTCAACACTCAGCTATCAGCTATTAGACCTCTCCAAAATAAAATTTAATGTAAAATTGTAGTAGCTAATTATATATACGCTGTGGCCAATGAACCAAGTATTAGAATATATTTATAATCATCCAAAACAAA
>NZ_JAAHGT010001018.1 GCF_010672385.1 Okeania sp. SIO2F4 | reverse complement strand
CCACTCTGCAATACCCATAAGTCTTATAAGTATTGCAGAGTGGGGAGTGTGGGAGGTGTGGTCCTTGTGGGGAGATAGTTTAAGTAGCCCCGATCAAGAAATAAAATTGCGTTATTCACTTTTAGCTACCTCTTTCTGGAATTGCGTTATGGCAGTTTTGTCTTCTCTTCCCCCTCTTCTCCCTCTCCCCCCTCTCCCCTATCCTGTAAGGAATTCGATCTTATGTGGGTAAAGCATAGCTTTTAGAGGGAGGCTTTAAACCCAATTTTTCGGTAAAACAATCAATTTTTGTTCATTATATGCAATGGCTAACAATTACTGATAAAATTATTACTAACAAGTTTTTTAGATAGTCGCCGGAGGGTATACCTCTTGCAGAAGAGCTTTTCATGTCGCGAAGGGAGATGGAGACCAAAAACAAACTTGGAGAAAGTTTAAGACAATCGCAAATGATAGCAACATTTGATCAAGCTTTAACCCACTCAGAGGTTGAAAAAATAGTAGAAATCACTTCCCTAAAAGTGTAGTGTAGTAAGGATATCAAATCAACGATGTATATTTGATGTTAGTAATACAGTAGGTCAAAAAGTAACCGCCAGATGACCATTCCTAAATCCGTATTAGCAGAACTGGTGCTAGAGGTTCCGCAGATCAGACCACAAATTTATTTTAAGTCATCTCTGACTGCTCTCTCTCATGCGATGGAAGAGCAGGTTTTAGCAGGTTCTGATCAACCTCTGGTAATAGCAACTTTTCAGAAAGAGCGTTTTTATCGTCAAGAAGCTCACCGTTATCGAAGAATTGCTAACCTCACATCCCAAGTATATGTACTAGCTGCACCAGAAACGGAATTTAAAAATTCTTCTGAATATCACGAAACAGTAGCTTTTGATCCGAGAGATCCTTTAATTATGGAATGGAATCTACTGATCCTTGCTCAAGAGTATTCAAGTTGTTTGATTTGCAATGAGTGTGATAATTCTGGCCTAGTTGATGAAAGAGATCGGTTCAGTGGAATGGAGCAAGCACGTAGGTTTGAAGGTATCTGGACTTTCGATCGTCAGGTATGTGTCCAATCTGCTGCATTATTACTCCATCGAATCCTTAAATATAGACCAGAGTTAAAGGAAAAGGTTCAAGCAGCTACAGAAATTTATGGCATCAATTTGGATTTAAGGAAGCGAAAAAAATCTGCTCAAAGTAAATCTAGTTCTAATGGTATTAATAAGAAAGCTTCAGAAGTAGTTGGAAATAATAATTTTAATAATCCTTTTGCTCAACGTTTGGTGACTTATTTGCAAGCAAGTCAATATAAGTTAATTAAAACTTATCGCTCAATCGCAGCTCAGGAAAAAAAACAACGCTTAATTAATGTTATCTCTTCTGCTATGAGGCGATCGCTAGATCCGGATGAGATTATCAAAGTGGCAGTGCAAGAACTGGGAGAAGCACTTTTGGCCAGCCGATGTTTGATCTATCAGTGTCGGCCTGCGGATACAATAGCAACTATTACTCACGAGTATTTAGGTCTATCAGTAAAATCTTTGCTGAATCAGGTCTGGCCTCTAAAAGACAATTATCTGTTTCAGAAAGTTGTTCAAACTCAAGGGCGAGTTTATATAGAAGATACAAGTTTACTACCTGAGTATTTGGTGCTAGAAACTTCAGTTACTCCCAAATCTAAACAGAGAAATTGTCTGGAAAACTTAATATCTCAATGGGAGATTTCGAGCTGGTTGATGATACCTCTACTGTATCAGGGGCGACTCTTAGGTATGGTGGAATTACATAATTGTGGATCGTCTCCCCATAAGTGGTCTGAAGAACAAATAGATTTAGTAGAAGCGATCGCTACTCAGTTAAGTATAACTTTGATTCAGGCAGAAACTTATACTCACTTAGAAGAATTAAATCAACAATTAGAGGCTCTTGACCGAACTCGCAGTAATTTAATTGCTATTACTGGCCATGAGTTACGGACTCCCCTATCTACTATCCAAGTTTGCTTGGAAAGTCTTAGTCAAGAACCGGATATGCCTGAAGAGTTACGCCAAGTGATGCTAGAAACTGCATTGGCAGATGCAGATAGAATGCGTCATCTTGTGCAAGATTTCTTAACATTGTCTCATTTAGAAAGTGGTCGAGTTCAATGGAATATAGAATATCTACCTCTATTGGAATGTGTTGATTTAGCTCTTAGTAGTATTCGGGCCCACAAATTAGAACAGGAGTTGCCGAATATTACTACTCAGGTATCGGCAGAACTACCTTTAGTCTTGGCCGATGGGGAATGGTTAGTAGAGGTCTTATCAAAACTCTTGGACAATGCTTGTAAGTTTACTCAAGCTGAAGGAAGAGTAATAATTAGAGCGACTTCTAATAGTGAGAATATGTTGAAGGTGACTATCTCTGATACTGGCCGTGGGATTGAACCTAATCAGTTAGAGACTGTATTTGATCGTTTTTATCAAGAAGAAGGCGCTTTACGACGTAGTGTTGGAGGCACAGGTTTAGGTTTAGCTATTTGTCGTCAGATTATTAGTCGTTTAGGGGGTAAAATTTGGGCTGAGTCGGCTGGTAAAGATCGGGGTAGTGAGTTTCATTTTACGATTCCAATTGTTGGTAATACTCAGAAGGAATAAGAAACATAAAAGGAACTGAATTAATAAATTGAAAAGCTAGCAAAGTAGTAGTTTAGGGTTTAATGAATTGATCAATGTTTCGTCTTCTAAAATTTTAAATTCTTGGTCTAGTCCGGTAATTTCAAAAACTACTTGAATATCATCTTGGAGGTTGAAAAGATATAATTTACATCCTCTTTTTTCAGCAATTTTGCGGACGACCACTAAAGTAGTCAAACCAAAATTATTAATTTTGTTGACCAATGCCAAATCTATGATCCAGTATAAATTTTTGTTTTGGAAAATTAGTTTATCTACTATTTGCTTGAGTCGATAACTCCCCTTTAAATCTAAGTTGCCTTGAGGACGAAATAAAATTGCTTGCATAAAATATAATCCTATATATAATAAGTGAAAAATAAAATTATAAAAGTCAAGGAATTAACAAAAATTAGCTGTCTAAATTTTAAGATTAGCTAATATAAAATACTAAACTTTCGGTAAATATTTACCTGTAGTTAAGGGGGTTATAGATGTTTGTTTCCAGCATGAATTATGCTATTTCAGATAAGAATAGTAATTTTTACTGGGGTTGATGATGAAAAAATAGTTCCTATAGCACTAAGTTAATTGGTTAAGACAATAAATTTAGGCTCAAAGGGAATAGGGAATAGGGAATAGAAAAATGTCCTAACCTTAATGGGTAGCGATATATACTTGAAGTAATTAAAATAAAGAAATATTATTCAATGATTTATCA
>NZ_JAAHGT010001017.1 GCF_010672385.1 Okeania sp. SIO2F4 | reverse complement strand
AAATCAACTTAAAATTCAAGTGACCACTATTACTTTTACCTTATCATAATTTTTGACTTTATCCTAAATTTCTATTTTGCTTGAATTTTTTTTATTTGGAGCTTTCAGAAATGAAACAATCTATACCTGATTGGGTGGGGAAGTGTGGGGAGGAAAGGAGGTGGGGGGAGAGGTACAAGTAGGAATAATCTACACTAACCGACTAATAATTGTCAAAAAAAGACTTTAAATCTTGGCAAATATTTGACTATTGAAGTATAGCATTAATGCATGGTAATTGGTATTAAATAGACCTGATATTGCAGCAACTTCCTAAAAATCCAAAGAAAAATTACGATAGGACGTAAATTTTTACATAAACATTCAGTTCTTAGTTGTTGAATAAATGAAGCAAGCATTAGTTTAAATCATACTACATTTTCAATCATAGAATTGAAGCACAACAACGACAAGTTTGAGTTGTCAAACCATACAATTGTGTGGAGGTCATTTCAGTTATCAGTTATCAGTACCTCCGACTAAAGCATCGGGATTGAAATACAAGGCACGAATATTTTTTTCATCCCCTTAAAAGGGGAGGCTTTGGAATTCATTTTTTGGTAAATAATAGATGTTAGTTGATAGACTACTCAGATTAACTGATGAAGTTTTGCCCGTACTTTTAATTCTTTGAAATTTATCAATTACTTTTTCCTACTTTAAAGTTAATAAAGCCGATCGAGCACTTCCTTTGTAAGAGTCTAGCTGACTACTGTTGGCGCAGCATTCCGCAGAAATTTTTTACATTTTTACCAACTATTATGACTGTTAATTCCTCAAGAGTAAAAATTAACTTGATTTATGAAAAGGTACTTATCTAATGTCAGCATTTCCTACAAAATGCAGAGCTAACAACTATTAGTTTTCCTCCGTAAATATGAAAGTATATCTGAATTTATAAGGGTTGATTATAATTCAGACTTTGTAATTATATGAAACGTAAGCATTCAGCAGTCAGCTATTAAAGGAAGAATTGATATTGAGAGATTTCAAAGAATTCAAATATGGGTAAAACCCCATCAATTGCTAGCTTCATTCATTAAAAAGCTGAGCGCTGACAGCTAATAGCTGAATGCTTACTATGAAACCTCTTAATATTAATTTCTTCTCTAATATACTAAGTAGTTATTAGCGAACTGAAAGCTGAAAGCTGATGGCTTAAGGCTTAAGGCTTAATATCTAACGAAAATATTAAAATAATCCGCAGAGTTTCAATATCTTAATTTTAATTATTAAAATGTAGACTGTTAGTTCTCTAAGTTAGGATTTAAAACTAATGACACGTTTAGCATTACTCAGTACATCTGATAAAACAGGTCTGATTGATTTAGCAAAAAGTTTAGTTTCAGAATTTGACTATGAAATAATTAGTAGTGGAGGTACTGCTAAAACTCTCAAAGATGCTGGCATTTATGTGACAAAAGTATCTGACTATACGGGGTTTCCAGAAATTTTAGGAGGTAGAGTTAAAACCTTACATCCTCGCATTCATGGAGGTATTTTAGCAAGAAGAGATTTAGAACAAGATATTGAAGATTTAAATGCTAATAATATTCGACCTATTGATTTAGTTGTAGTTAATTTATACCCGTTTGAACAAACAATTTCTCAACCGGGAGTTACCCTAGCAGAAGCAATTGAAAAAATTGATATTGGCGGACCTGCAATGTTAAGAGCATCAGCTAAAAATTTTGCTCATCTGACAGTTTTATGCAACCCTTCTCAATACGATTCTTATTTGGAAGAGTTAAGAAAAAATGGGGGGGAAGTATCCTTAGAATTTCGTCAAAAATCTGCATTAGCAGGATTTCAACATACCGCAACTTATGACCAGGCGATCGCTACTTATTTACAAGAGCAAGAAACAATTTCTGAGTCAGAAAAATCAGAAAAGGAAATATTTTTCCTCTCAGGCAAAAAAATTAAAACTCTGCGTTATGGAGAAAACCCTCATCAATCTGCGACTTGGTATCAAAGAGGAATTAATGCTGGTGGTTGGGCGACAAGTAAAATTCTTCAAGGTAAGGAATTAAGTTATAACAATTTAGTAGATTTAGAAGCAGCAAGACGGATTATTACAGAATTTTCTGATGCTCCGACTGTGGCAATTCTTAAACATACAAATCCTTGTGGAGTTGCAATTAATGAGACTCTTTTAGGAGCTTATGAAGCAGCTCTTGCCGGAGATTCTGTTTCAGCTTTTGGCGGAATTGTTGCTTTAAATAAATCTATTGATGCGCCGACTGCTACGGCAATGACTAAGACATTTTTGGAATGTGTAGTTGCTCCTGGATGCGAACCGGAAGCAGAAGAAATTTTTCAGAAAAAATCTAAATTAAGAGTATTAATTTCGCCAGATTTAAAACAGGGCGAATCGGAAACTATAAAAGTAATTGCTGGTGGTTTTTTAGTACAAGATGCTGATGATACGACAGATAATTATACTGATTGGAAAATTGTTACAGAAAAACAACCTACTCCCGAACAAATGGAAGAATTAATGTTTGCTTGGAAGGTGGTAAAGCACGTTAAGTCTAATGCAATTGTCGTGACAAAAAATCGCGCTACTGTTGGTATTGGTGCAGGTCAAATGAATCGAGTCGGGGCAGTAAAAATAGCTTTGGAGCAAGCAGGAGAAAAAGCTGTTGGGGGAGTATTAGCTAGTGACGCTTTTTTCCCTTTTGATGATTCAGTAAAAACAGCAGCAGCAGCAGGAATAACTGCAATTATTCAACCAGGTGGTAGTCTGAGAGATAAAGATTCTATTGCTGCAGCAAATGAATTAGGTTTGGTAATGATACTCACTGGAATGCGTCACTTTTTACATTAGAAAAAGTTGGAGATGTGAGGGTAATCTCAATTTGATTTTCTTAAATTTTTGCTAGTTAAGCTGTGACGTACTATTAATATAATGTGTCTGACTCTTAGCTCCAGAAGTAACAAAGGAAAATCTACTCTACTCACAAATTTTGAGAGGAGAAAAAAGTCGGATGTGGGAGGATACTCTCAATTTGACTTTGAGAAATTTTTAGCAGTGGAGGAGTCAGTGAAAATTCATATAATATGTCTGACTCTTCACTTCAGAAGTGGCAAAATAAAATCTACCCTACTCACAAATTTTGAGAGGAGAAAAAGTCGGATGTGGGAGATTACTCTAAATATAGTCTACTCACAAATTTTGAGAGGAGAAAAAAGTCGGATGTGGGAGGATAGTCTCAATTTGACTTTGGGGAATTTTTGCTAGTTAAGCAGTTATCTGCAATTCATATAATATGTCTGACTATTAACTTCAGAAGTGGCAAAATAAAATCTACCCTACTCACAAATTTTGAAATGAGAAAAAAT
>NZ_JAAHGT010001016.1 GCF_010672385.1 Okeania sp. SIO2F4 | reverse complement strand
TAGTTGGTTTCTTTTCTCCTGATTTGTAATTTTCTTGGCAGCAAGCTAGGCTATCATTCCAAACACCACGGACACAGCCAAATAGCTTTGCTAACCGGTATTTTTGCCCTGGTGTTGGATACATACGATACTTAAATCTAGCCTTCATAATCTGAGTTTTTAACTATTAAAATTTACCATAACATACTTATTGAAAAAAAAACTAAAAAGTCGCCCTAGAAGGGCGAGGCGTAACTACCCAATTTTTCGGTGAAATACTTACTTGTCCCCATTGTAATGCGACTCTCGCAGTATGGGTTCGCGAATATCTTGAAGAAGACAAACAAGAAATCGGTGAGTTAGAATTCTTAGATGATGGTAAGGAAGATAAAAAGAAGAAAAAGAAGAAAAAAAAGAAGAAATAGTAGTTTTTGACTCAGATTATATGATGTTTATTCCACATAAAACCATATAAAAATATGGTGATAATAATAAACTTGAGTAAATATTTCCCAATTATTTAGACAAATGAATGATCTGGATATAATCTGATAAATTTCAATAATTTATGCAGAATTTATGTAAAATAGAACACAGAAAAATAACTATTTTACTTGTATTAACTTAATGATTTTATAAATCATAAAGATTTTATATTTTCTTTATTGTTTTAGAAGCAACTCTGGCTATATAGCTAAGAAAAAATTAGTTAGGACTAACGACTAATGATCGATCTTAGACTAGGAAACGTTTTTCCAACTGTTCCCTATTCCCTATTCCCTATTCCCTGCTATATAATGTATAAATATTTGTAGTCAATTCTCACAAATTGCCATTAACTAAAGCATAATTAGTACCAGAGGAGAAATAAAGATGAAAAATCGAGATTGGTTGTTGACTGGAGAGGGTCAATGTAAACCTTGTGAAACTGTAAATGAATGGAAATTATTAAGAGAAAATTATCGGTTTTATCGATTTTTAACAGAACTTGAAGATACTTTGAAAGATGCTATAGATGAAGCTAGTTGTTTGCCAAAAATTAGACTGTTAGTCCGACAATTTATGACTAATTCATACTGGCTGCAAACCCAAGAGCCAGAGCCTTGTGAAAAAAGAGGGATATCTGTTATTTTATTGTATGATGAGTTAGGATTTCCCCTGACAGTACAAACAGTAAAGTTTATGCCAGGATCAATTTCAACAATTCATAATCATGGTACTTGGGGAATAATTGCTGTATTAAAAGGTCAGGAAAAAAATACTTTTTGGAAACGTACTCCTGACTCAGAAAATCAATATAAAATTGAACGAGTTGGAGAGCAAATATTACAACCTGGAGATTTAATTAGTCTGACTTCTGATGCGATTCATAGTGTAGAAGTAGTTGGAGATGAACCTACATTTACTTTTAATATCTATGGTGAAACAAAATCTTCTGAAAGGTTTGAATTTGACCCAGTTGCTCAAACGGCAAAAAAGTTCTGAAGAAGGATTCAATAATTAATAATTAATAATTAATAATTAATAATTATCTATTTTTATAAAGAAGAGGATTTGCTAAAAGGAACTTTTTTCTTTTTTATCCATGAATGGAGCGGCTTTATATCTTAAATTTTAAGGAGGAAGAAGAAAGACAACTGTACCTTAGTAACTTGAGAGTAGTAATAAAGATCGGTTAAAATTATATAGGAATCTGCGCTTATGTTGTAAAAATTAAAAAGCTAGAAATAAAGCTCTAAAACTCTTAACTATTCCCTATTCCCTATTCCCTATTTAAAAAAATAATGTCTAATCCTTTACTTTCTCTCAACTATGAACCTGCCATTGAAACTTTAGGCGGTGACTATTATGATGAGGTACTTGCTGCTGAATTTCCTCAACATATTTTGCGATTTCGTAATGATAAATTACTCCCTAAAATAGGGTTAAATTCTCAAGATGTTAAGGATGAGGATTTTATTGAAGCTTTTGGTAAATTTCATTGTGTCAGACCTTTTTTAGCCCTACGTTATCACGGTTATCAATTCGGTGAATATAACCCTTACTTGGGTGATGGTAGGGGTTTTCTTTATGGTCAAGTCCGTGGGGTAGATGGTGAATTATATGATTTTGGTACTAAGGGTTCGGGTAGAACGCCTTATTCTCGCAGTGCTGATGGTAGACTTACTCTCAAAGGGGGGGTGCGCGAGGTCTTGGCTGCTGAAATGTTACACCGTCATGGGGTTCGCACTTCCAGATGTCTGAGTTTGGTTGAAACTGGGGAAGGGTTATGGCGCGGGGATGAGCCTTCTCCTACTCGCTCGTCGGTTATGGTGCGTTTTAGTCGTTCTCATATCCGGTTTGGTACTTTTGAAAGGCTACATTTTTTCAAGCGCCCGGATTTAACGAAAAAACTTTTAGACCATGTAATTGATTGTTATTATTCTAATTTTAAGGAGGATAGCGATCGCTACCTTTTATTCTACTCGGAGTTAGTAGAAAGAGTTGCTAAATTAGTTGCTCAATGGATGGCTGCTGGATTTTGTCATGGTGTATTAAATACAGATAATATGTCAATTACTGGGGAAAGTTTTGATTATGGTCCTTATGCTTTTATTCCCACATATAATCCTAAATTTACAGCAGCTTATTTTGATTATTCTGGTCTTTATCGTTACAGTCATCAACCATTAGTTTGTAAGTCAAATTTACACCTACTTCAAGAAGCATTAGCTGCAGTTATTGATCCGAAGAATATGAGGTCAGCTTTAGAAAGATTTGATGATTTTTATCTGCATGAATATCGGCAATTAATGATGAAGAGATTAGGGTTGGAAGAGTTACCTGAACCAGATGCAGAAAAGTTACTTCAGCTAACTATAAAAATGCTGACAGATTCTCAGGTTGGATACCACGATTTCTTTTCGGAATTGAGACAAAAATTTTCTCCCCAATGGCGTGATGATATTAGTCAGATTTTTGCTGATTTTGAACAGCAAGAATTAATTGCTCCGTGGCGAGAATATTATTATCATCTTTTACAGAGTTACTCTCATAATGAATTAAAGGATATGGCGGAAAAGTTACAACAATATAATCCGCAACAAAGTTTAATTAGACCTGTAATTGAATCAGTCTGGGAAGCAATTACAGTAGAGGATAATTGGCAGCCATTTTATGATTTATTACAGAGAATATATGATTGAAGAAGTAAGAATTCATTAATGGATAATTGATAATTGATAATTACAAGAAGGTTAAAACCATCCGGGAATTGAAGATAAGGAAATGTCCTAGCACTTTTTTTCCCCTTTTAAGGCTATGCTTTATAAACATCTTTCTTAACATAAAATTTGACACGCATAGACAAGTTATGAATAAGCATTTGAGAGGCTTTTTCCTGAGAAAAGTGTATTGAAAAGTACATTTTTTTAAGAAATTCACC
>NZ_JAAHGT010001015.1 GCF_010672385.1 Okeania sp. SIO2F4 | reverse complement strand
GGCCGCTCCGCGTCTTGGATTAACGCCCTTGCAGTCTTTAGCGCGTGGTCTTTACGTTGTCTTCGCTAAAGGAAGCACCGGGAGTGTGAGGAGATGGAGAGATGGGGAGATTCGGAGATGGGAAGATTCGGAGATTGGGGGGATTCGGAGATTGGGGGGATTCGGAGTGTCGGAGAAATTAAAAAATATATATTATATCCTTACCATTACCATGCAGGACTACCCTAACTCCCAACTCCTAACTCCTAATTCCTGACTCCTAACTCCTGTAAAATCATACTTTTATTCACCAACGCCGAAAAAACTAATAATTATTCCTTCATTTCCAGAATTTTTGTTTCAAAATATTAAGTAAAGATGAGTTGAGAGTATTGTCCATGTTTCCATTCTTTACTAAGTCCTGCTGTAGTTGGGACTTTTTTCAACCAGAATCTCGTAAGGCCCACCAGGAGAATAAACTAAAATTCCTCAAGTGGATGCGAGATGACCTAGA
This sequence comes from Okeania sp. SIO2F4, assembly GCF_010672385.1. Lineage (GTDB taxonomy): Bacteria > Cyanobacteriota > Cyanobacteriia > Cyanobacteriales > Microcoleaceae > Trichodesmium. The sequence continues at coordinate 2,912 of NZ_JAAHGT010001015.1, read as the reverse complement.
AACCAGGTTGGCTGGACTTAATGCGGCCATTCATACTATAGAACGGCAAATAAATCAAGATCAAGATCCAGCTGCTTAAGCTATCTTGAGTAAACTATTTTTAGTTCTTGCACTTTAACTACAGTTATATGTTTTTCTGGGGCGTAATATTTTGCGCCCCTTTTTTATAGCAGAAGGAAGAAGGAAGAAGGAAGAAGGAAAAATCGGTTGTGCATCACTAAAGTCTGGGATTTGTCAAGTAGGGCAGGCAAATCTAATTTCAAAGCACTGATATATAAAGTTTTTAGGATTTTGGTCGGGAAAAAAGTGCAAATTTTTCAGCTAACTGAAATGACCAGGTATGGCAGTGGGAAAATCTTGCTCTCGTGCTTATATAAGATTACTATGCAGGACTACCGACTTTTAACTTCCGTGAAACTGTATTAGCAAACTATGATCGAAGCTATTCATCAAATACCCCCTTTCCAAGCTTTGGCCCTCCAGGTTAAAGCTGAGGCAGTAAATCAGGCCAATGGCCGCTCAGAAGCGCGATCGCTCATCGAACAAAGTATTAACCGCATCGCCCAACAAATAGCTGGGAGTAAAGCATTTATTGGCCCAAACTGTAAATTGGTCTTGTTACCAGAATATTTTCTCACAAGTTTCCCGATGGCGGAGTCTTTGACAAGTTGGGCAGAAAAAGCTTGTTTGGAAATGACAGACCCCATCTACGATCGCCTGGGAGAAATTGCCCAAAAAAATGCTATTTTTCTGGCAGGTAATGCTTACGAACTGGACTCCAACTTTCCGGAACTATATTTTCAAAACTGCTTTGTTTTTGACCCTAGTGGTAATATGGTATTACGCTACCGCCGTCTCAATTCCATGTTTGCTCCTACTCCCCACGATGTTTGGGATAAATATCTTGACTGTTACGGTTTAGAGGGTGTGTTTCCTGTGGCTAAAACAGCGATCGGTAATCTTGCTGCTGTCGCTTCTGATGAAATTTTATTCCCAGAAGTGACGCGATGTTTGGCGATGCGGGGGGCAGAAATTTTACTCCATCCTACCTCGGAAATTTATGGGCAAGCGCGATCGCCGAAAGAAGCTGCCAAAGTTTCCCGCGCTGTGGAAAATATGATGTATGTTGTCTCTGCTAATACTGCTGGTATTGCCAATACTCCTATTGCTGAAGCTTCGGTTGATGGGGGTTCCAAAATTCTCGACTATCGAGGTTTAATATTAGCAGAAACTGGGCAAGGGGAAAGTATGGCAGCTTATGCAGAAATTGATATTACTGCTCTGCGCAACTATCGTCGTCAAGTGGGAATGAAAAATTTGTTAGCAAGACAACGCTGGGATGCTTACGCAGAAAGTTATCGTCAGTTTCATGGTTATCCTGCTAATACTATGGATAGTGGAGTTGTGGAACGAAAACATTTTATTGAAACTCAAGTTGCAACTATTGAAGAGTTGGCAAAACAAGATATTATTTAAGAAGCTGTTTTAGAAGTACCGCATGGAACCGATGAACCCTAAAAATCTAACCCTCTTACCCCCTTCCCGACAAGGGAATGGGGCTTTCAAAGCCTCTCTCCTAGGAGGAGAGAGGTTTGGAGAGAGGTTTTTATGAGTTGACAAAAAAATTCTCCTAGTATAGCACTACGCAAATAGGTATTTGACATTTTATAAATGCTCAAACTCAGTCATAAATTACTTCTGACTACTGACTTCTAACTTTGGTTTAGCGCTATATCAGGACTTACGCACGAGTACTCAGAAACCTACTTTTTTTTCATAGATGTTTATTGTTCCTACCAACAATTTATCCTAGCAACTGGGTTTCTTTGCGTAAGTTCTATATAATATTACCCAATAAAATTTGTATTTCAAAATCCTGCCAAATTAGTCATAATTTTGTTCCTGATGCCACTAAAGCAGACATCGGTAAAACCAATTTATTTTTATCAAAATAAGGCTGTGATGTTTGACGAATAGCAGCTCTAATATTTGCAAGATTTTCCTCAGTTTGATTGCGAAGCAAACCACCTGTTCTTGCCGTGCCTTGATAAAAAGCATCAAGCAATTCATCAGCATTTGTTAATTCCCAAGTCAAAGAAAATTTGCTTACTAAAGAATGAGAAAAACCTGCATTTTGTAATGCAGAAATACAGTTTTGTTCTTCACTAAAATAAAAGAATGGAGGTCCTTCAGGAAGAGCTACTTCTAAATTACCATAAGCTTGAATTGCTTCATAAACTAGCTTCATTCCAATACATTTATCCATTACATCCCAGACAGTAAAAGCAAATTTTCCTGGATGACGCAGCACTCGAAATGCTTCATTAATTGCTTTTTGAGGTTCAGCCAAATGTAAGATGCCAAAATTCATCACAACAGCATCAAATTCTTCATTTTTAAAAGGTAAATATTCGGCTTCTCCTTGAATAAATTCTAGGTCAGGATTAAGTTGTTTAGCCTTCTTTAACATGGCATCAGAAAAATCTAATCCGATTGCCTGACATTCACGTTTAGCAGCATCGGCAGCGACATAACCAGGTCCAGTAGCAATATCGAGTATTTTAGTTCCTGTTTGGGGGTTCACAGCATTCAGAAGTGGTTCAATCATTTGATTAGTTAGAGAACCAAAAGAATTATTATATTGGTCTACAGATTGTTGCCACGCATTATATTCAAATTCTCTAAATTCTTTGGCTAAATTAGTCATTTATTTTATCTTATTTTGACAGTTGTTTTTACTCTATCATACTACAGTAAAGGCAATAGGCAATAGGGAATAGGGAATAGGGAACAGGGAGAAGAGTAGGGACGAATCATAGTTAGTCTCAATTCAAAATAAATTTAATTATTAATTATTAGTTATTCAACTATACTATAGTATCATACTAATTTGGTAGATACTTGCTGAAAAC